>JANPDZ010000026.1:0-5542 GCA_031431735.1 Acidobacteriota bacterium
CTTTTCTGCCACCCCAACTACCTGCATTTAATTCGTGCTAAAATCTCTCTTAAAGCCATCTTGTGTTGAAAACATTGGACTTAGCAAAATTCCTTGGTCAGTTAATTTTGTCTAAAGTCCCTTTTTTTATCTAAAGTCGAGGTGTTATCCGAAACTCTAAATATTGATAATAAAGCATTTTACCTTAGTAGCAATTTCTATGCCGCTCAGTAATGATCCGAAACTCTAAATGTTGATAATAAAGCATTACCTTGCGGCAATTTCTATGCCGCAAGGTAATGCTTTATTTTGTGTAAAAAACCAAGCTGCAAAGCTTTAAAACACTTTTTTTTCGTAGTCGGCAATACGATTCACGTCGTTTTGCCGGGCAGATAATAAAATTGCACAACGATAAGTCCGGCGATTGCCGCCGTGCAGAGTAGCCAATCAACAGACGTAATGTCTTGGCTGACGGTTTTTGCGGGCAACGACAAAAATCACAACCTCAACGGCGGCACTCATTCGATGAAACAGCAACAGAAAAGCAAATTCGGCGGCAATCGCAATCAATAGAACATTTCCAATAATTTTTTGCAAAACAACATATTCGTCTTTCGCTGGCGAAATAAGCGCGGGAAAATCGCGGATAACTGTGTCAAAGGCAGCTATGCCAGCCGCAATCAGCAACAACACGGCTAGTAGCGAAAGAAACAAATGGATAGCCACTGACAAATAATTACTGACGACGCGCTCAACTTTCGTTTCTTCGCCCGTTCCAACTTCAGCATCTACCGGTTTTTCCGGCATAAATTCTGGATTTTCACTCATAAATTTAATTTATTCTGACATTTCGTTTAATTGGGCGGGCGATAAATTCAGTTTATTTTCGCCCGCCATAATACTGACCGGCGAACTCCAAATAGCGAAACCAGTGCGCGTTTTTGTGATGGCGAAAAGATAATAGCTGTCGGGTTTCACATCTTTCATGGAGGCTTTGCCGCCATTATCGGTGGTCGTATTGTATTTGATATGTTTTTTTATTGCGTTAAGCGAATCGCGTTGAAAATTGCTGTATCTGTCTGGATACAAAACTGCTAAACCAAAACTGTTTGCCAAAGATTGACCGTCAATCGGCTCCAGGTTGGCATCACTCAGAATGCTTTCCAAATCCTTGTCCAAAAGATAAAATTTCTCGTTTTTAACGGCTTGAATAGTTCCGTTTTTGGTCGAAAGCTTGGCATCAATTACTACCAGGCCTTTGTCCGGCGGGACAGTTGGAACATTGGTTTGCGAGGGTGGCGGAATGTTTTGCGGAACAGGAGCGGTTGATGGCGGATCAACGGTTGTCGAATTAGGCGGAACTTCAATTTGATTCGGCGGATTTTGGGTGCGACCTGGTGTATCTCTCGCATCCGACGATTTTCGCTGGATGGCAACATTGATATTATTACTTTGCGTTTTTGAATCTTCGTCAGAGTTTCTCATCAGCAATATTAAAAGGAACACCGCGACCGCACCGAGTATAACAATTGGCGCGATAATCCATTTTGGGACGCCATCTTCGCGCGGTGGAATGGTGACAACATCTTTTCGTTGAATGACGGGTGTCGGACTACTAAGCGGACGACCGCAATTCGGGCAAGCAACCGCTTCGTTTGAAACCTCGTTTCCACACTCAGGACAATGTATTAAAGACATATAAATAACCTCCCTTGACTCAATTTAATCTTCATAAAGCTATGAAATAGCTTCTCATATTTAATCCGTCAAGCCGTCTCGCTTTTCTAAAATATCGCGCAACCACCATTCGTGTTTTTCGTGAATTTGGATAAATCCGGTTAAAATATCCGCTGTTCCGGGATCGTCATTTGCATCTGCCGTTTTTATAGCTGCACGCATTTCTTTTATTATTCTGATAACATTTGTGTCTGCTTCTTTGACCATTTCGCGCATATCTGTATTTTCCGAAGCCGACTTGATAGTTGCCGTTTTTTGAAATTCTTCAAGCCGCGAAACCGGATTTTGCCCAATCATTCGCACCCTTTCAGCTAAAACGTCGATTGTTTCATGAACTTCTCCGGCAAACTCATCGAAAAGTCGGTGAAGATCGCGGAACAAAGGTCCAAATGTCTGCCAATGATAATGTTTGTAGTTCAGATACAGAATAAAAGCGTTAGCAACTTGTCGTTGTAAGTCTGTGACCACTACATTATTTGGCGTATTACTTTCCGAAATTTGTGTAGATTCTTTTGCTGCTGTTTGTCCCATTATTGTCTCCTTTCTCTGATTATTTTTGTTGTTTCGGAGTGTCCGAGATACTAGTGGTGCTTGGCGGAAATTTCCCAACAGGGAAAAATCAATTCGACTGTCTCCGAAACACCATTTGTAGTGAGCTTTGACTGTGGTGTTATTTCAGCCCAGCACCACTAGAACTTCCATTTATTATTTAAAAGAAATCGTTTGGTAGAAATGTTAGAGCTAAAACTCCCAAAAGAAGTGTTGAAATTATTATGGCAAAGCTAATTACCATCCAATTTACTCCTCTTTTTTCGCTTTCATCCCCCTGGATTTGGGCAATTTTCATTTCTTTATTAAAAGTTTTCCGACTCATAAATTTCATAAATTTTCTCCAATCAAATTCAAACTGTTTTGGCGACTTGATGTACTGTGGAAACTTCCTTGACAAGTCCGGCTGTTTCAAATATTGGCGCAGTTCGGGCAATATCCGCTTGGGCGACGATGCCGCAACAAGTTCCCGTTTCATCAACTACAATCATTCGCCGGATTTTGTTTCTTTCCATTGCTTTGCAACATTCGCCTAAAGTTGCTTCGTGGCTCAAACTAATGACAGGAAAAGACATAATTTCCGCCGCCGACATTTCAAGGGCATTTTTTTACTTCCATTAGATAGACTTTACCGATTCACCATCATTTTCCATCCCAAAATTTTACTGTCTGAAAAAACCTGTTCTATTCGACTATTTTCGCGTCGTTTGGAAATCCAATTACTGACGACATTAACCGGCTTGAGTTGAATATCACGTTTGACTTTGGCGGTGTTGACAACAATTTGTGTTCTTTCCGCTCCAACCTATTTGATTTTGTTAAGCCTCATCAGAATAAACGACTACATATTCTCCGTTGTTTGGACTGCCAAAATCTCCAACGTCATTGCAAACCTAATGGATTAGTTGTTTGGTGACTACCAGTCAAAACTTCGATTCTAAACTGTATGTAATACATCGAAAAGAAAATCACTTTCATATAAAAACCTCTTTATTCCAAAATTCTTAAAACCAATCCGGCAAGTTAAAAAACCGAAGGGCGGCTGTTTTAACTTGGAAAGTCACCATTTTCAAAACCTCTTAGAATTTAAAACTCCCCTTTGAGACCAAACAGGAAAGACCTGGTCCGCAAAAATTCAAAACTTTTTTTCTCCCTTAATTCGGAAACCCAACTCGAAATATTATGTTCGACCTTTTTTTCCAAATTATTGGAATCAGGTTTTGGTTTTGAATTAGGAACTGCAGAATCAGTTTCTTTATTATTTAGAGTTGTTCCTTTTTTAATTACTTTAATTTCCATCTTAGTTCCCTCTTTGTTAATAGTTGATTTTAGTAATGCAAATGCAATGCCAAAAATGTAATTGTTGTAAAAAGAGAGCTTATGCCGTCGATTATTTAAATTGAGAATTACATTGGCGATTTATGTATGGATTTGATACGATTTTAATATATGAAAAAACGTGCGCTGGTTATTGACGATGATGTAGCTACTCTCGAGTTGATGAAATTCCAACTTGAAGCCGAAGATTTTTTTGTAATAACCGCTGAAATCGGTGCTAAAGGACTGGAATTCATCAAAGAGGTTGAATTCGATATTATTCTCACCGATCTCAATTTGCCCGATATTAACGGAATCGAAATAGTTAAACAAATTAAAGAAATCTCGCCGAATCTTGAAATAATTATGATTACGGGCGATGGTTCGATAGAAAAAGCTGTCGAAGCCGCCAAAGCCGGAGCGTTTCATTATGTTGAAAAGCCGATAGATTTTGATGAGCTGATACTTTTGATTCATAGAGCAATCGAAAGAAGGTCTCAGGCAGAAGAAATTCAGAGGCTTCGCAGCAAATTAACCAGTCGTAATTCTTACGTTGGAATTATCGGCGGCAGTAAGGCAATGCAGAATGTTTATGAAATGATTGACAGCGTTGCCGAATCTGATGCCAATATCTTTATCTTAGGTGAATCGGGAACCGGGAAAGAACTGATTGCCAACGCTATTCATTTCAAAAGCCTGCGGGCTAAAAAAGATTTTGTAAAGGTAAATTGTGCGGCACTACCCAAAGAATTGATTGAATCCGAACTTTTCGGACACACCAGAGGATCATTTACCGGAGCCAATAAGGACAAAATTGGGTTTATCGGGAAAGCTAACGGTGGAAGTTTGATGTTGGATGAAATTGGCGAAATGCCTTTGGAGTTACAGCCAAAACTTTTGCGTGTTCTACAAGAGCGGGTTTATTATTCGGTTGGCAGCGATAGACCGCAGGAAGTTGATTTTCGTTTAATCTCGGCAACTAATCTTAATCCGCTAGAAGCACTTGAAGCAGGCAAACTGCGCGAAGACCTTTATTTTCGCATCAATACGATAGAAATTCATATTCCGCCATTGCGGGAAAGAATGGATGACGTGCCGCTTTTAGCCGAACATTTTTTGAAGCAATATGCCGAAAAATATAGTCGTGAAATTCGAGGTTTTTCTCAAGCGGCATATGAACAAATGTTAAATTACGGCTGGCGGGGAAATATCCGCGAATTGCAACACGCGATTGAACGAGCCGTTTTGTTGTGCAAGGGAAATGTAGTTGAGCGTTTGAATATCCAAAGTCAACCTTCCAAGGTCGCCTTTTCAACCAAAACGATGTCGGCGGTCGCGCCTCTCCAATCCATTCCGCAATTTCAATCGCCAAACGAACAAACTTTACAGAAATCAGAGGTTGAAATAGAAGAATTGGCAAATCTTGAAGATAAACAATTTTTTGAAGAAATCGGTAAATTGATTGTGGGTAAAGTCCCGCCGGATAACGCCGAAGACATTTTTAATAAAATTGAATATGGAGTTGTGTTAGCGGCTTTACAAAAAACCAAGCATAACAAACAGGCAACCGCGAATCTTTTGGGCATCTATCGTCCGCGTTTATATGGAATGATAAAACGTCATAATTTAGATGCGCAATAAAAAATAGCTGTCTTAACCCCCTAGTACCTGCTTCCGTAGAAGAGTGGTAACTTATTTCCTCAATGAAAATCTCTTTGAACATCAAACACTATAGAGTTGTTGTTCAGAGAGTTGGTATTTACTTACGGAAGCAGATACTAGTGGTGCTTGGTGGAAATAACCTCGCACTTTTGATTATCAAAAGACGAACTGTAAATGTCCATAATTAAATGGCTTTGCTATCGTTCGATTGAAATATCACACAAATTCTCTATGTTGGGAAATTTCCACCCAGCACCACTAGTATCTGCTTCCGTAAGTAAATACCAACTCTCTGAAC
>JANPDZ010000027.1:0-3649 GCA_031431735.1 Acidobacteriota bacterium
ATTTCGGATCGTGGAGCATACTACCTCCGGCATCGGATTCGCGCTTCACTTATAAGAGCGAGGGCTTGTTTTATGGAGCGCCTTCGCATTCCCGCCCTGCACTTTCCACCGTCGGTGGAATCTGGGCTATCAAGCTTCCAAGATAAGAACATGGTTACCTATTCGGTATATGGACAAAACTTGAAGGCAATCCGCGCCCATATCTTTGGTCAATGATCGCCTTCAAGGAGCAAGTTCCAAAAGGAGAAGGAATGGTAGTTCAACAGAAATTATATCGTTCCGGACAGATCAAAAGAAAAAGGAGAAAAATTAAATGATTAAAAATACAGTTGTAATTGCATCGTTAATGCTTGTTTTTAGCGGCGTTGCCATGGCTCAATCCGACGAGGCCGCTGTTTTAGATAATGCTTTGAAAGCTTGCCTGGCAAAAACTCCAGCCGACGACGAAGAAAAACCATGTCTTGAAACAGCCCTGGATGTTTGTGTTGAGAAAGAAGACACCGGGGGGGGGGGGGGAGCGCGTTGTGCCACGAGAGCTGAACAGTTGTGGGATAAAGAATTAAATAAGGTTTATAAAGAACTGCAGGGGAGATTAACCTTAAAAGAACGCAACGTCTTAATTTCATCACAAAGAATCTGGATACAATATCGCAATGCCGAGTTTAAGTTAATCGATAGTATGTATTCCTTTGAGAAAGGTTCCATGAACATTTCTTTCAATGCTCATGCACGCAAGGGAGTGGTTATGAAAAGGACATTAGCGCTTAAACATTATTTAGAGGGGTATTCAGGGGACACAACAGCGAAATGATCTATCGTTACATGTGTTTAATGAAATGCGGAAATAAAGTTAAATTAACGAAATTAAAATGAAAAAAATTATAGTCAGTTTTATGTTTGTTCTCGTCGTTTTTGCAATGGCGGCGCATGCCCAAAATTCTTGCAAAAATCAAACTATCCAACAATTAGCAAATGATTTTGCAAAGGCATTTGAGTCGAAAACTTTGGCGCAAATTGATGCAACCAAACCTTTTGTCACTCAAATTACGATTAGAATTGAAAATTCACTTTCAGGGGATGGTGAACCCGGGCAATTTGAATACAAAAAAGTGAAAAATTTTACGGCTTTTGAGAAATGGTTGAAAAGTAAGGAAATCGAAGAACTTCCGAATCGTTCGATTGAACCTTTAATTAGTTGTAAAAAAGGGATTTGCACCTACGACATCAAAGGTCTTCTGCATAACACTTTGTTTTTGCAAAAAATCTCGTTTGGTTATAAAAAAGATAAATGTCCCTATATCAAATCTGTATTTTTGATTGATGGAAATTGATTGCATTTGCACAAGGAACGCCAGCATCTTGCTGGCATTGAGCGCGAGAGAGCGAATAATTGCTTGCCAACCTTCAAGTAATTTTTTACATAAGTGAATTACCTATTCGGTATATGGACAAAAATACGGCAACAGGAGAAAAAAATGTTTGTAAAAATTTTAGTATGTGGTTTATTGATTACTTTTTGCGGAACTCTTAATTTGTTTGCTCAAGACGGCTGTGGCGTTGGGGGTTATATCCGTGCATATGTCGTTTATAAAGACCCAAAAGGTTTGAATGTCCGAGATCAACCAAGTCTTAAAGGTAAGGTCTTGGCGACAGTAAAGCCAACCCAGGATCAAGCGTCAAATCCAACCCTTGTTGATCCAGATGAGCCATGGTTTATTCAGGTTCAAATAACGGAATTTTCAAACGGCTGGGTGAAAATTAAAAGCGCCAACGGAGAGGAGGGTTCATCGTTTGAGGGCATCGGTTGGGTTTCGGCTAAAATGGCGGTGCGGACCAACGGTTACGCTACCAAGGACCCGTCGATCCCACCGACGGGTTTGGAGACCGTCGATCTTTACGCAGCGTCCAACTCAAAGAGAAAAATCGGGACGATGCCGCATAACAAAGAAGTGTTAATTACCGGTTTTACTTGCGATTGGGTAAAAGTTAAATACAAAACGAAAATCGGCTGGGCTCGGCAAAAACACATCTGCGGAGCCGCGCTTGCACCCTGGTGCATGAAAGTTTGGTCACGCTGATGGATACCACTATCTGTTCTTAATTTTCGTTATCAGTTATTTTTTTTCATACCCGTCAGTGAATTACCTATTCGGTATATGGACAAAAATATGGCAAGAGGAGAAAAAAATGTTTGTAAAAATTTTAGTATATGGTTTATTGATTACTTTTTGCACAGCTCTTAATTTGTTTGCTCAAGTCGGTTGCGGCGATGATGCATATATCAATGCATATGTCGTTGATAAAGCCCCAAAATCTTTGGATGTCCGAGATCAACCAAGTGTTAAAGGTAAGATCTTAGCGACAGTAAAGACAACCCTTAATGATTCAGATACTGGGTTTATTCATGTTGTAATAACGGGATTTTCAAACGGCTGGGTGAAAATTACCAGCGCCAACGGAGATGAGGGTTCATCGTTTGAGGGCATCGGTTGGGTTTCGGCTAATATGGCGGGTTGGACCGTGGGACCATACGACAAAAAAAAAGAAACAAACAAACCCGCTAATCTTTACGCAGCGTCCAACTCAAAGAGAAAGATCGGGACGATCCCGCATGACTCCGAAGTGTTATTTACGGGTTTTACCTGCGGTTGGGTAAAAGTCAAATACAAAACGAAAATCGGCTGGATTCGGAGTTCAAACTTCTGCGGAAGCCCGGTTACATCCTGTTCCTAATTGGTTAGTGTGAACCTCGAAATCTTTAGCCGCTTGTCAGACTAGTGTTCAGTCAAGTATGAATTGACGGGTTGATTCTACTTGTCAGAACAAGAAGCGGTAGCGACTTGCTCAGATTTAGCCGTTCGCTACCGCTCACGGTTCTGACTTATCCGTCAATTCAACCTTGACTGAACACTAGCACCTCAGAGAAATTCTCAGACTTCTGGCAATTTCTATACCGATCAGTAATGATCTAACTTGGGTTTTATTGCCTGATCTGCATCGCGCAATGTTCACAAATACGAATTTGAGCGGTGTAGATTTGACCGGAGCAAATTTGACGAATGCAGATCTGACTGGGGCAGTTTTGAGCAGATACATAAATTAAACAAGCGAATCTCTCCCGGCAAATGCGACCAAAGAGGCGGAATATTAGTAGATTAAGTTTCAAAAAAAATGGATTTCAGCGAATTTGTTCAAAGATAAGGAGAAATTATGGAACGAATAGAAAAAGACAAAATGTTGAAAAGAATGATAGTGATGGCGATCTTTGTATCGCTGACGGCGGGATTTTCCCTGCAAAAACTTTACGGGCAAAATGGATTTCAACCGAAGATGGAAGTCACCGGATTGGTTTCAAAATACCCGCTTACACGTGACGGCAATGATTCGATGGGAAAAAATGAACCAATGGTGTTGGCGCGAGTTGAATTTGAAAACGGCGCGATCTACAGTGACGGTAGATATACAACCAATGAAGGGTTGATAACTGAAAGCGAATATCTGAACATTTATAGGGTATTGGTTCAACGAAGAATCAACAACTTAGCTAAAGTTGGTTGAGCCGAATTGAGAAGCCACCAAGAAATGAAGCCAATAATTTGATATTTAAAGTCGCCAAAAGGTCATTTAACGAGCACTGTTAAAAATCAAT
>JANPDZ010000028.1:0-2693 GCA_031431735.1 Acidobacteriota bacterium
GGCGATGGTCTGCGTCCCGGTTCGATTGCCGATGCCAACGACGAAGCCCAATTTGCCGAACTCGAAACGCTCGGCGAATTGACCAAAATCGCTTGGGAAATGGATTGCCAAACGATGATTGAAGGTCCCGGTCACGTTCCGTTGCACTTGATTAAAGAGAATATGGACAAGCAGCTCGAAATCTGCGGCGAAGCGCCTTTTTACACGCTCGGCCCGCTGACGACCGATATTGCGCCGGGTTATGACCACATCACAAGCGGAATCGGCGCGGCGATGATCGGCTGGTTCGGCTGTGCGATGCTTTGTTATGTAACGCCCAAAGAACACTTAGGTTTGCCGAACAAAAAAGATGTCAAAGACGGCGTAATCACCTACAAACTCGCGGCACACGCGGCAGATTTAGCCAAAGGTCATCCGGGCGCACAAATCCGCGACAACGCCGTTTCCAAAGCGCGTTTTGAATTCCGTTGGGAAGACCAGTTTAATCTAGCTTTAGACCCGATCATCGCCCGCGAATATCATGACGAAACCTTGCCCGCCGAAGGAGCAAAACTCGCCCACTTCTGCTCAATGTGCGGACCGCATTTCTGCTCAATGAAAATCACGCAGGACGTTAGGGAATTTGCGAAAGAGCAAGGTGTGGAAGCAGAAAAAGCACTCGCAGTCGGAATGGCGGAAAAGGCTAAAGAGTTTGTGAAAAGCGGAAGCGAGATTTATCATGGAAATTTGCCAGAAGGGGCGAAGGAACATGATTTTTGATAAATTCGGCTAAAGCCAGTGATTAGAGAAATTACAGTTCTACTGGTTTCAGCTAGTGAAGGAGAAAGATATGAAATTATTGACGGTTGGGTGGTTATGTTTGTCATTGATGAGTTGCAACCTAGTTCCAAACAGTAAGCCAATTACTAATCAGCAGCTCGAATCAGATCTTGTAAATAAGACGGTCTCTGTTCCGAACCCGCTCGTTCGTAGTTGGACATTTGAAAAGGGTGAAAGGCGATGTGTCAATATTGTTGAAGCCAATTTTGGAACAGAGCGAGCTGTAATTGTTGCTGATGTAGTGACTTCGGGGAGTTCCGGCGGGGGTTGGTATTTCGTGGGGATAAGTGGGCAAATTGAAGTGTATTATTCGAAAATTGGCGACAGGTGGGTTATTGAGAAATTAGAAAACAAAGGGCTCGAAGTAGATTATGCGACCGAGATGGGTAAACGCATTGGTAAAAGTGAAGAAGAAGTGCAAGCCAAGACAAAATCAGTTTGTCAGAGCGGGTTTGACAATAGTCTCGACAAGAAAAGTCCTTAAACAATCTTCCCGAAGGTGCGAAAGAGCTTCATTGAAATTATAGGTGAACAGAAGTAATGCTGATTGGGAAAAATATGAATTGCCTCTGCATAAGACGGACGGATTGAAAAGGTCAAGATAGACAAGGCTTTAGCCGAATTCAAAAAGAATAAATCAAATTCCTTACAGCTTTAGCTAAAGCACAGATTGATGTTTTATTTAATTTCGGCTAAAGCCTGTGATTATTGCAATTACAGTTCCGTCCGTCTTATGCAGAACCTTCCAATTCATAAGGCAAAAAGCGGAAAAGAAAGGGGGCTACCTGTGAAGAGATGTATATCTCAGCTATGTTAAAGCAAATTTTGTAAGTGTTGAAAAAAATCATCTCACGATATTTGGCTGATTATGCTACAATTTTCATAATTTGAGGTTTTAATTATGGAAACTACAACCGTAACAATCAACTTTCCGAAAGATGTCGGGATTGTTTTAGAAAAACGTGCCGAAGCTAGTGGACAGAATGTTGAAAACTATATAAAAAATCTGGTCGAAACGCAGGCGAAAAAGATGACTTTGGATGAAACTCTCGCACCGATTCGGCGGGCGGTGGAGAAAAGCGGGTTATCCGATGAGGAGTTGGACGGGATTTTCGGGCAAGCACGACGGGAAGTTGCAAACGAGAGAAAGAAAAAGATAAATGCCGAAGATTGAGGCAGTTTTCGATTGCAATATCTATCTGCAAGCCGCGGCTCGCTCAGAAAGCGTAGCGGCGGCTTGTTTGAGTTTGGCTGAAAACGGCGAAATAATTCTTTATGCCAGCGATGAGATTTTAGAAGAAGTTTCCGAAGTTTTAAGCCGTCCCGTGGTCAGAGAAAGTCTGCCCGAATTGACCGACGAAGCCGTTGACGCATTTCTCGAAAAGTTGCTGGATTTTGTGATTTTCGTCAAAGATGTTCCGCCAAAATTTCATCTGCCGAGAGATGTTGACGATGAAGATTACATCAATCTCGCCGTTGAGGTTAAAGCCGATTATCTTGTGAGTTGGGATAAAGATTTACGGAGTTTAATGACCGATTATACAGTTGACGCAAAAGAATTTCGCCAACGCTTTCGTTTTCTCAAAGTTGTCAATCCGGTCGCCTTTTTAGAATTCGTGCGGCGGAAAAAAATTAAGGCAGATTAAACAATCATTGCCCAAAAGTGCCGAAAAACATGAATAATATAAGAGTTTACGAGATGTTTTTGCAAATGTTTATCCGTATTATCTCCAAAAAGCGGAAAAGAAAGGTCGCACCGAAAATATGAATTGGAAGGTTCTGCATAAGACGGACGGATTGAAAAGGTCAAGAACAAGGCTTTAGCCGAAATCAAAAAGAATAAATAAAATTACATAAAGCTTTTGCTAAATCAA
>JANPDZ010000029.1:0-3023 GCA_031431735.1 Acidobacteriota bacterium
AAATCGGTTTTAGACGAAGTTTGCGAAGAATTGGCTTTTGCGCTGACCACGAAAGAAGCAAATTGGAACGAACTTTCAGAAAACGAAACAAGTTTGCTGACGGTTAATTTTACGCCGCAAAGCGCGGAAATTTTTGTGCCGACCGTCGAAACGCCTTTTTATCAGATAACTTTAAAGGATTTTGCGGGCGGCCGACGGCTTCTGTCGGAAGAGATAAAAATGCTCGAAGAGATTGCGGTCGCGGCAGCGCGGCGCATTGATGCACTGCGTGTTTCCGAAGAGCGTTACGCGCGCGAAATGCGCGAAGACAAACTCGCCAAATTTGCGACCGAAGCCCAGCTTTCCGCGCTGCGGGCGCAAATCAATCCGCATTTTTTGTTCAATGCGCTGACGACTATCGGTTATTTGATTCAAACCGCGCCTGATAAAGCCTTTGAAACATTGATGAAACTGACGCAACTACTACGCGGCGTGTTGCGTTCGACCAAAGAATTTTGCTCGCTTGGCGAAGAGATCAAACTGATCGAAAATTATCTGGACATTGAGAAAACGCGGTTTGAAGAGCGTTTAAGGGTTAAAATAAAGATTCCGAAGGCACTGGAAAAAATGCGTGTGCCGTCTTTGATCTTACAGCCGCTCGTCGAGAATGCCGTCAAACACGGTATCTCCGAAGCCAAGTCCGGCGGCGAAGTGCGAATTTCCGCCGAACTGAAAATCGAGGAGGGTGAACCTTTTTTATATGTGGACATCGCGGACACGGGCGTTGGTTTCGACGAGAAAAAAGCGCCTTCGGACGGCATCGGTTTAGAAAATATCCGTCAAAGATTGCGCTCATATTACGGTAAAAAGGCGCATCTGACGATTGAAAGCGATGTCCAAAAAGGAACGCGAGCCGAAATAAAATTGCCCGTCAAAGCGCAAATAGTTTAGTAAATTCCAGATTCCAAATTGTTTTTAATCCAACATCTGAAATCTGAAATCTGAAATCTGAAAGCCGGAATTTTTTATGAACAAACTCCGAATCATTATTGCCGACGACGAACGTCCGGCACGTGAATTTCTGAAGGCGGTTTTGCGCGAATTTGAAGATACGCTCATTGTCGGTGAAGCGGAAAACGGCGCGGAGGCGGTCGAAATTATCAAGCAAACCAAACCCGATCTGGCGTTGCTCGATTTGCAGATGCCGGAAATTTCAGGGCTTGAAGCCGTCCGTCTGTTGCGGAAATCGCAGATGCCGCTTGTTGCTTTTGTGACGGCGTATGACGAATATGCGGTGCAAGCCTTTGAGGTCAACGCGGTTGATTATCTGCTGAAACCGATTGAAAAATCGAGATTAAGGGAAACCTTGAACCGCGCACACGAACGGCTCGAACAAGAAGATTGGCAAGCCATAGAAGCCGAAACCGTCAAAAATGTCGCACAAGTTTATGAAATAGTTTCCCAAAAGAATTTTTTGGAAAGAATTCCCGTCAAAAAGCGCGAGGAAATTTATCTCGTTCCCGTCAATGAAATCGCGTCAATCGTAGCCGATGGCGAATTGCTTTACATCACGACCGACAAAAATCAAAAATACGTCATCAATTTTCGCTTAAAAGATTTGGAATCGCGGCTTGCGCCCGATAAATTTATACGGCTTTCACGCGGTGCGCTCGCCAATCTCGAAATGATTGCGCGGGTCAGCCCAATGCCGGGCGGAACCTATCTGATCGCCTTGAAAAACGGGCAGGAAATCGCTTCGAGCCGCACGCAATCGAAAATTCTGCGAACGAAATTATTGAAAATTTGACCGCCCATCTCTCTTTTTCAACCGTTCATTAAAAACTTATCGCCTTTAGATTGAATATTTGTCAGACTTATTCTTTATATTTCTAATGCGAATCAAGAGTCGGAAAGCGAAAAAGATTTATCAATTATTCATTATCAATTATCAACTAATTTCAGAGGTTATGAACCGCTCATAACTTCTGAAATAATTGATAATTGATAATGAATAATTGATAAAGCGATCAAACAAAATGCTCGCAAACCGCTTATTTTTCTATTCATGATTCGCATTTCCAACAAAATTTCAATATATGCAGCACATTATAAATCTATCGAAAATATTTGCAATGATATTCGTTTTGGCGGCGGCGGTTTTTGCCCAAAACGCAAAAATTTCGGGCACGGTCACATACGGCGGTGAAAATACGGTTTTGCACGACGCAACGGTCGAGATTCTTCAACTTAAGAAAACGGTCAAAACCGATGCAAACGGAAAATACGTTTTTGAAAATGTTGCCGCCGGACGATATACGATCCTTGTTCATAACGATGGTTTTGCCGACCTCAGCAAAACAATTGAAGTAACGGTTGGCGAAACGATCACGCTCGATTTTCAGATGGAAATTTCTTCGGTCAAAGAGGAAGTTACCGTGACGGCTTCCGGCAATGAGCAATCAACTTTCGAGGCTTTGGCAACGGTCGAAACGGTTGCTTCGAGCCAGATCACGACGCGCAGCGGAACATCGCTCGGCGAAGTTCTCGATGGTGAATCGGGCGTTTCAAAACGCAGTTTCGGTGCCGGTTCGTCGCGTCCCGTAATTCGCGGATTTGACGGCGACCGCGTGCTTGTCGCGCAGGACGGCGTGCGCTCGGGTTCGCTCGGTTCGCAATCGGGCGATCACGCCGAAACCGTTGATACGCTGAATGTTGACCGCATCGAAGTGGTCAAAGGGCCGGCAACTTTGCTCTACGGAAGCAATGCCATCGGCGGTGTCGTCAATGCCGTCAGCAATCACGATGATAAAGCCGACAAAGGTTTTCGCGGATTTTTGACAACCGTTGGCGCGACCAATCCGCGACAGGGCGGACTTTCGGGCGGACTCGAATACGGGTTGGATAAAATTTTGTTTTTCGGTAACGGAAGTTTTCAGGACGCGGGAGATTTTCGATCAGCACTCGGCATTGTCCCAAATTCCGCGAGCCGTTCGACGAGCGGCACTTTTGGCGGAGGTTTTTATGACAAAAAAGCTTATTTTACA
>JANPDZ010000030.1:0-7462 GCA_031431735.1 Acidobacteriota bacterium
CTTTTCCTAGCGATTCTCGCTAGGCTATATTGTTAGTCATCTTCGATGACAAAACAAAAATTTATCGAGTTTGAACACAGTTTCTTAGAAAAAGATGCGAGCCTTTTTAGAAGTCATCAACGGACGCTATGCGGGAACGACCTATTTGGTCGAAACGGGCGAAGTTTGCACGGTCGGCGGACGGTTTGGCGCGGATTTGTTTTTGCCGAATGACGCGCTACTCTCGCCTTTGCATTTTGTTCTCAAAAACGAAGCGGAAAAATGCTTGCTTGAAAATTTGAGCGGACAAATCTTTGTCAATAATGAGCCTTTTGAAAAAGGCGAACTTGCGCACGGCGATTGGATTTCGGCGGGCGAAACGCTTTTCCGATTCACGATTGACGGCGCAGAAACTGAACACGAAACCGTTTTGGGAAAACTGATCGAGCATTTACTCAAAGTCGAAAATCTCTGTTTGTTGATTGACGAAAATTTAGACCGCCGGATTTTGCCCGTTTTGCACGAACACCAAGCCGATTTTCGTGAACTGAAAAAAGACGTGAAAGGTTTTGAAGCAATGACGGCAAATCCGCTTCTCGTGAAAATTGGTAACAAAAACTTGCTCGAAACCCTGGTGCGTTCATTTTGGGGAAAAGGCTGGCTGGTGTTTTTTAAGGCGCCTAAAAGTTGGGCGAAAACCGTCGAGTATTTGCAGTTTTTGCTGGCAAAAACGCAGATGAATGATGGCGTTGATTTGCGTTTTTATGATGCGAGAATGCTGCGCGTCGTTTTAGGCGAAGCCGAAAAACAACACGCCAAATATTTTTTCGGCGCGGCGGAAAAGTATTTTGTCGAATCGCAAGTTCCAAGCCATTTGTTTGAATTCGGTTGGCAAAAAGGAAATGTAACTGCTGACTTAATACGGCTTTCACAAGCAGTTTCAAAAATCCCGACGCAAAACAAGATTGCCGAATTTTTGACGGGCGAAAATGTGAATGCTGATTTTTTAAGGGCGACCGGGATTTGTCTGCAACATTTTTTGCCCGATTATGAGAGCGAAATTCACGCTTTGGCACAAGCAAATTTGCCGATGATCGAGCGATACAAACTTGACTCAACGGCGGCGAAAATCCAATTCGTCGCGCTCAACGCCATTTTTGGCGCGGACTTCGGAGAAAGTTCGGAAATCGTTGATCTATTCAGTTCAAATAGCTATTCAGCCGACGATAAATTATTTTTTTTAGTGGAAAGATTAAACCGAAGCCGGGGATGAAAATTTGCTGATGCGATTAAACGAAGCCCTAAAATTTGCGGAAAAACAATCGGCGCGTGGTGCAACGGCGGTAGCGACGCGGACGATGGCTGAATTGTCATCAAAAAGCGAAGCCGTGCCGAAGAAAACGCATCACAAACCAACGCCCGACCAGATTCGCGGCGGCGCAGACGGTGCGAGCCGAGCCGTTGGCGCGTATGCCGCAAAAGGCGATAAAGGAAATTTAGCGGCCGGTTTGCTTGGCGCGGGGCGAAATTTTTTGCCTTCGGATTTGGCAAAACTGATTCCGGCGGCGCAATTAGCCTTGGACGGCAATTGGTCAAAGTTTTTGAGTGGCGACGCAGACGGCATCAAAGCCGCACTCGGCGCGTTGAGCAGTCTGCTTCCGCCCGAACTTGCCCAACTTCTCAGACAAGCCGCGCCGCTTTTGACCAAAGGTTTGGAAAGTCTGCTCAAAGACGGCGGTTTACCGGATTTGAGCAAAATGCTTTCACTTGAAGGTTTAGCGGGAATTGCCGCGCAGTTTTTGCCGCCGTGGGCGGGCGATGCAATGGCGGTCGGCAATCAATTATTAAACGGCAATTTGTCGTTAGGGTCGCTGGCTGAAATGGCAGCGAAATATCTGCCGCCTGAATTAAAAGCCGTTTATGACGCGATAAAAAATCTTCCGGGTGGTTGGAAAGAATTTTTGAAGTGGCTTTTTGAAAATCCGAAAGAACCGCAAGGCGCAAACGGACTTTTGGCGGCGCGTTTGAGTGATATTGCAACTTGTCCCGGCGGAATCGGTCCGATTATTTCACCTTGTCTGCCGACGGTTTTAATCGGCGGAATGCCCGCCGCAAGGCGTGGCGATATTGTGATTTGCAACGGCTTTCCGGTTGATCTAATCACTATCGGCGAACCAACCGTTTGGATGGGCGGGTTGTTTGCCGCCAGGCGCGAAGACGATACCGCGCATCAGGGGAAAATCATAACGGGTTTTGAAACCGTCCATATCGGCAAAAAGCGAACTCAAGCCGATATGTGCACGGCAGGCAAATGTCTTGCCGATGCCGCCGATTCAGGCGCGGCAACGATTAGCGGTTCAGGCATAAATCCGCTTGCGAATGATGGAATTTTAGGCGATTTAACTTCCGGCTTGGGCGATCTGGCGAAAAACAAACTCGCCGATTTTGCTCAACAAAAAGCCGGCGAATTAGCACAGAAAGTTTTGGGCGACAAAGATAAAGAGATTTATGACGGAAGCAATTACGATAATCCGGGTAAGCAAAAAGCTGTGGAAGCCGGGAAACCGAAACGAAATAACGAATCTCCAAAACCGCAACCGAAAATCCACGACGATGATGCCGATTTCACTGTCACAAAAAGAGATTAAAAAAAGATTTTATGTTTCAGTTAAGCCAAACACACAACCAAGCCTTCCAAGCCAAAGCCGACGCCGACTTCGTGCGTGAGATAATGCAATATCTGCGCGAAAACCACGGAGAAACCATCCCTATAATGTCAACAAACAAGAACAAAATTAAAAATTTTAGTGACGAGTCATTAAAGTTATTTTGTCAAATATCAATCAAACGAGCTAAACAAAATGGCTTAACATCAGGCAGAGGAATAAGAACTTTCGTTTTATTTATGGCGACACTCGGCGAAGTATTTTATGAACATCCTTTGGCAAAAAAAAACTTTCCCCCATTTGCTGTCAATCCTAACGAATCAGTTTTCAATCTGCTTCATTTAACAGAAACGGAATGGCAAGAAGTAAAGAATTACTGCAAGGAAAAATAAAAATACTGGAGATGATGGCAAAATTATGGATGATGAAATACAAATATTAATTGATGATTTCGAGAGAAAAATCGAATTTCAGAAAATTCAAAGTTCCATCAATAAAAATGAAGAGTCATTAAAGAAAAATGCACGAGATATTGAAGTACTTGAGCAAAAGCTAAAAAATTATTCAGATAAGGAAAAAATTAAAGCTTCAAAAAATAACCAATGTCCTAACGGCGATGCCAATTCTACCTGCATTGTTATTACTTTGGATGATCCAACTGATTTAGCAAAAGAAAAAGCGGAACGGTTAGCTGATAAATTAAAAAGAGGTGAAATAACAGGAGAGCAGTATGTTGAGCAAATGCAAAACATTATTGATGAATTACCTTTTTCCGAAAGAGAGAGATTTTATATGTTTTGGGAACTGGAAATACTAAAAAATAAATTGTCAGGATTAGAGGATTTTATTTCACTAATTCCCGGCGGAATAGGTCTCCCAATCAAAGGAATTGAAGGATTAATAACATATTTACAAGCATATACAACCGGCGGAGAGGGAGCAGGTTTGAAAGCCTTATATCCTTTTCTCGGGAAGGAAGCGTTTGAGTTTATTTTACAAGAAGTAGGAATTGGTATCGCTATAACTGCGGCTCCATTATTTCCGTTGGGGACTTTGGGATATTTATTGGTTTCAGGGGTTATTTCAGAAGGAATATCTGATTTAATATATGAAAGAGATAAAAATTATCGGGATAAATGATCTGACACTTGAGGAAAATAGTCAATAAATGTCAATCTACTTAGAAGTAACAAACGGAAAATACGCGGCAAGCACGCTTTCGCTTGAAGATGGCGATGTCGCGAGGGTTGGGCGCGGGGCACCGGCGGAGGTTTTTTTGCCGGATGATTTCGCCTTAGCGGAAAAGCATTTTATGTTGGCGTTTGACGGTTTTAGCGGGCGCGTGATTGATTCGGGAAGCGTCAGCGGAACTTTTTTGAACGGCGAAAAGGTTTTGGCGGCGGAGATCGAAGAAAGTTGCCGCCTCAAGGCGGGCGAAACTGAGTTTGTCGTTTTGTTTGAAGAGGATTTTGCTTCAAATTCGTTTAATACGCCGATCAAACGGCTGGTTGATTTTCTGCAAACCGGGGAAGGCGATTTGTTTTGTCTTTTGGATGCGGCGCGCGATGACAATATCTTGTCGCTTTTGCGCTCTTCAAACGCCAAATATATGTCGCTTTATCAAGGCGAATCGCAACGGCAAATGGAGAATGTTGCGCCGTATTTAGTCGAATTTCAAAAGGACGGTGTTTTTCTCGAAAGACTTTTGCGAAACGGTTGGGGCAAGCGTTGGTGTTCGTTTTTGACAAGCAAAGCCGGATTTGGGCATCTTCGCAAACATTTTCGCAAATTCCTTTTCGTCAAAGACGAGCGTGGCGAAGCAGTCTATTTTCGGTTTTATGACCCTTCGATTTTGCGGACATTTCTGCCGGCCTGCAATGCGGAAGAACTAAAAGATTTTTTCGGTCACATCGAATGGTTTTTTACCGAAAGTGAAAATTCTTCGGAGGTCTTGAAATTCAATTTCGAGCAAGGAAATGTTGTGCGGGAAGAATTTTCTCTGATAAGATGAGGGGCGAATGACGAAGACCTAACGCAATTGTTTTCGCATAAAACCAATCACAAATGGATGAATTCGAACTCTTAACGACCAACGAATTGATAGAATTTTATCTTTCCGCCGAAGATGAAGCGAAAGCCGAAACCGCACTTTCTCATTTACTTGAAAAACACGCCGTTGCACAAATCAACATCTACTTTCAAAGAAAAATAAATACTTCCGAAGGCATTTCCAATCACGGTTTCACGAAATCGGACGCAGAAGATTTGGCAAGCAAAACCACCCTTGATTTATTAGTTGCTTTGCAAAATCGCCGAAACTCCGTTTTGGTTGAAGAAATTCAAAAATTTGAAGCCTACATCAACACGATTTGCTATGCCAATTACTCGGATTTTTGGCGCACTCGCTTTGCCGATTATTACAAATTGCAAAACCGGATCCGGTATCTTTTCAAACGCCGGGGTTCGGAATTTTTTGTGCGAAACGATGAAAATAATCGTTTGATCTGTTCGTTGAAAAGGTCGCCAAAGAATCGCTCCTCGTTTTCGACTAACGAAATAATCGAAAGAATCAAAGAAAATCTGTCAGATTATCCGATTGAAGACGAAACGGTTCTGGTTGCCGAATCGCTTGCCGTGGCGCGCGGCTGGCTTTACTTGCGCGAATTGGTTGAAACGCTTGCTGAACTTCGCGGCATCAAATATATTCCGCCGCGTGAAACTGTCGAAACGGACAAATTTTTGGCGAGTTTTGCTTTGCCGAAAGATAATCTCGTCGAACGCGAAAAGAATCTGCACGATTTGCGGTTTTTATGGGAAGAAATCAAGGAACTTCCTCGTTTCCAAAGACTTGCACTGGTTTATAATCTGCGCGAAGACGACGGCAAGGAAGTCAATTGTGTATGGTTTGAAAGCGGTCTTGCGACGCTTTCTGAACTCGCCGAAGTTTTTGAAATTAAGGAAGCAAAAATGGCGGAATTGCTCGTAAAATTGCCGTTTTCAGACAGGCAAATCGCGGCTGTTTTGGGCATCGAAGACGAAACAAAAGGCGATAAAATGATCAAGTGCGAAACAAAGATCGGGAATTTGCGGAAAGTTGCCCGCGAGTATTTGCAGAGAAGAATGCAAGGCAAGCAAAAACGTAAAAGGTAAAAATTCGTTTGAAATGTCGGTTAAAAAGTTTTGTTAAGGTAAGATTGGGCAATTTTTTACGTCAAAAAATATGCAGATACAAAATTTGCTGTTCTTGACGAATGGGAAGTAGTAATGTCGGAACATATTGTAAAAAAACATTTGGAAAAATACGGCAAGCGCGAACTTTCTTCGGCTGAAAGAGTGAAAGTTATTCTGCATTTGTCGAAGTGTGAGGTCTGTCTGAGGGAGTTTCAAGAGATGTTTCCAAACATTACAAATCCAAATCGAGAGATAATCTTGCCGTCATCGGAAGCCGCGACGGACGAGCCTTTTCATTTAAATTTTGAGGAACATTTTCAACCTTTTGTTGATAACGAAATCAGCGAGATTGACCGCGAAATTGTCGAAAGCCACGTCAAAGTTTGCTCATTTTGTGCCGCTTCGCTTCGTGATTTACAGGAATTTCGGCAAAAACTGGAATTACAGACAATCGTTGCCGGTCAAAATCAAACGGGGTTTTGGCAAAAAATCGCCGCATTCTTTGACCAGAATTATAAATCACTGGCACTTGCTTTCGGATTGGTTTTGACCATTGGTCTGGGCATTATGTTTTGGTTAAAGTTTCCGAAAGGTGAGGAAACTATCGCCCAAAATTCGCCGATTCCGTTTGAGCCGCCGATAAAGAGCGAAAATTCAAACGGCGCAGATAATGTAAATCAACAAATTACGGTTGAAACAAACAAAAACTCAAACAAGTCTGAAAACACGAATCAGCAACCGAAAAACGCGGTTGAATCGCCGAAAGAAGTTGAATTGGCAAACCTCGTT
This sequence comes from Acidobacteriota bacterium, assembly GCA_031431735.1. Classification (GTDB taxonomy): domain Bacteria; phylum Acidobacteriota; class Blastocatellia; order Pyrinomonadales; family Pyrinomonadaceae; genus JAFDVJ01. The sequence continues at coordinate 6,606 of JANPDZ010000030.1, forward strand.
TTGCCGAAATTCTTAAACGATTTGCGGATCGAGGAAACCGGAACAGTTCGCGGGAGCAACGATTTACCAACGCAAAAAATCGCCGTCATTTCGCCAAACGGCAGCGTGATTCGTGGTTCGTCGCCTGTTTTGAGGTGGCAAAATGTTCCAAATATTCAAAGCTTTGAGGTTTCTGTTTTTGATAATGACTTTAACCCTGTTGCAAAAATTGATTCCGTCAGCGGGAATTCGTGGCGCGTCGCGAATTTGCCGAAAGGCAAGATCTATCAGTGGCAAGTTTCGGCAAAGTCGGTGGCGGCGGACGGAAAAGCGACGAATTTTATCGGACAATCAAAGTTTTATATTGTCAGCGAACGCGACGAAAACCGCATTAAGCAAGCCAAAGACGGGCTCGAAAAAGGCAAAGCCTTTGCCGAAGCCGGACTTTTGCGCGAAGCTGCCGGGGAATTTCGCAGGTATTTGACGGAAAACCCGAATTCCGAAACGGCGCGGAAATTTCTGCGGCAAGTTGAACAAGGACAGCGGTAATGCGTCAGTAAAAAGTTATGACTGGAGCGCTGGGCATCCCTGCTTGCCATGAGCCTCGCTTCGAGGCGAAAAAGCCTTGTTAATTTCGATGGCACTAATCTCGCAAACGCTGTTTTCGCGCTCGGCACTCATGGCAAGCAAGGATGCTGTGCGCTCCAGTCTTGAAGTCTTAGTTTCCTGTGAAAATAACTTATCACTCCTGATTCGCTCAAAAAAAGACCGAGTTCGGGATTAAATTTTTGAAAATGCAAACAAACGATTATTTCTGAGAAAAATTACATAAAAATCTTTGGTTTATGCAAAAAATCTTATCAAATTTTTGGTTTTTG
>JANPDZ010000031.1:0-30053 GCA_031431735.1 Acidobacteriota bacterium
AAACAAATGCAGGACATCATCGCCAATTGCCGCCGTCTGATCGAAAATATGGTTATTTGTTGGAACTATCTATACTTAACGCAAAGACTGACTGAGCTGACAGGCAAAAATGAAAACCAGGAATTGTTGGAAACATTCAAAAATAGCTCAATCATTACCTGGCAGCATATTAACTTTCACGGCGAATACGATTTCTCGGAAGAAAAAACTAGAGATTCCATCGGATTTAACCTTCCCAAAATTCTGAGTTGGAAATTGGAAGAAAATGGGAAGTAAGAAATCCTACTAACCTTAGTAAATAGAACAAATTGTCAAAAATCCTATGGGACTTTTCCCCCGATTGTTGGAACTTACCCGACGTACGAAAATTTGAAATAAAGGATATCGGATATTTCGGATGGATTCCTTTTTTGGCGGCCGATTTTGGAGCAATCTTCGGTGGTTGGTTATGCGGATTTTTGATCAAAAAAGGAAAATCGGTTGATTTTTCGCGGAAAGCCGTAATTTGGCTTGGTGCATTGATTGTTCCGGTCATTTTATTGGCAAGTTCCGCAGAATCACCTTATCGGGCTTTATTTTTGATTGCAGTCGGAATGTTTGCGATTCAAATAAAATCATCCTCACTCTTTACGGTTCCGGCGGATTTGTTTAAATCAAAAGATGTTGCATTTGTTTGGGGACTTTCCGGAGCTGCGGGAAGTTTTGGCGGAATGTTGTTTCAACCATTGGTCGGCTGGCTCGTTCAAAATTATTCTTACGCGCCGGTTTTTTGGATTGCTGCGTTTATGCACATTATTTCTGCATTGGTCGTGACGGCGATGATTCCGAAAATTGAGAATTTGGAGAGAATTGATAAACGATAATGTATCCCAAAACCCTAGTGCTAAGTCAAGGTTGAATTGACGGGTTTTTGCTTGTCAGAACCAGAAGCGGTAGCGACTTGGTAAGTTTTTTGCTTGTCAGAACCAGAAGCGGTAGCGACTTGGTAAGTTTTTACCCGCTCGCTACCGCCCGGGGTTCTGACAAGTTGCCGTCAATTCAACCTTGACTGAACACTAGAGTCTTAGCGACAACTTGTTTACGAAAATATGGAAAAAGTCGAATCATTTTTAAGCAACACAATTCCTTTAATAATTGATGGAAAATGTGTCGAGTCATCGGATGGCAAGACGTTTCAAACGATTAATCCGGCGACCGAAGCCGTTTTTGGAAATGTTGCGCTGGCAACCGCCGAAGATGTAAATTCTGCAGTCAATGCGGCAAACATTGCCTTTGAAAGCGGAGTTTGGTCGCGAGCCTTGAAATCGCAACGCAAAAAAATATTGTTGCAAATTGCTGAAGTTATTGAGAAAAATGCTGATGAATTGGCGATGCTCGAAACACTTGATACCGGTGTTCCTATTTCACAGACTCGCGGTCGCCACATTTTTCGGGCGGTTGATAATTTTCGGTATTTTGCCGAACTCACAAATCACGAATCACGCAAACTTATTCAATCTGAAAACACTCATATTAATCTTGTGACTCACGAACCTGTTGGAGTGATCGGAATCCTTTCGCCCTGGAATGCGCCGCTCGCACTTTCGACCATGCGAATTGCGGCCGCTCTCTGCTATGGCAACTCTATCGTCCTAAAACCTTCGGAAACAGCACCTCTAACTGCTTCACGACTTGCGCAATTGGTTTTGGAAACAGATTTACCAAGCGGGGTTTGGAATGTCGTTCAAGGTCTGCCCCAACCAACCGGAGAAACTTTGGCGACACATTCCGGCGTTGACGCGCTGGCACTTACGGGCGGAACTGAAACAGGTAAAATTGTCATGAACCTTGCTGCGCAAACCATCAAAAAACTCTCGTTTGAACTTGGCGGAAAATCAGCGAGCATAGTTTTTGCCGATTGCGATTGGGATCGAACAATTGACGGCACGCTGCTCGGAATTTTTTCCAATAACGGTCAGCAATGTCTGGCCGGCTCACGGATTTTGGTTGAAGAATCAATTTACGATCGGTTTGTCGCTGATTTTATCGAGCGGGCAAATAACATTAAAGTCGGAGATCCGTTGGATCCTTCAACCGAAGTCGGGCCGCTTGTTTCAGCAAACCATTATCGAAAGGTAATTAATATTATCGAGCAAGGCAAAACGGAAGGTGCCGAAATTTTGGCCGGCGGAAATCGTCCAAAAGAATTAAACAAAGGCTTTTATTTACGGCCGACCGTTTTTGGCGAGGGTCTTTCGTCAACCTGCATCTCGCGTGAAGAAATTTTCGGTCCCGTGGCAGTTTTCAAAAAATTCAAGACTGAAGATGAAGCAATCAAACTTGCAAATGATTCGCAATTCGGTCTTGCCGGTTACGTTTGGACAGAAAATCTCGAACGCGCAAATCGAGTTTCAACGGCGATGCGAACCGGCACAGTCTGGGTAAATACGCCTTTATTCAGAGACATTCGCGTTCCTTTTGGTGGAATCAAACAATCCGGCTTCGGGCGCGACGGCGGCGAATTTGGAGCTGAATTTTACACCAATATCAAAACGGTTTGCATGGCAACACAACGCCCGATAGTGCCGAAATTTGGTGCAAATTAATCAAAATATTTCAATGAAAAACATATATGATAAAGAAAGGTTATTTAGAGACAATTTATGGTTTGATTCATTATCGTAACGCCGGAAATATTGAAAATCCGCACATATTATTGCTTCATCAGACAGCTTCGAGTTCGGCGATGTTTGAAACGATTATGAATTTACTTGCCGATAAATTTTATCTTTTTGCACCTGACACGCTTGGTTTTGGTGGATCGGATTTTCCAAAAGAAACCGCTTCGATGCAGATTTATGCAGACAGTTTGCGCGAGGCCGCAGATAAATTCGGCTTGCAAAATCCCTTTATTTTTGGACATCACACCGGCGCATCAATCGCAGTTCAAATGGAGTTTGATTCACCTTTTGCCAAGAAAATGATCCTATCGGGTCCGCCTTTTTTGACACAAACACAAAAAGACGATTTCAAAAAAGTAACGCAACCTATTGTATTGCAAGAAGATGGCGCGCATTTGATGAAACTTTGGCAACGGTTTCAAATAAAGGACCCAAACTGCAATTTGATACTCAGACAACGCGAATTTGTCTTAAATTTGCACGCCGGCGAACGTTATCATGAAGCATATTTCGCCGTATTTAATCACGATTTTGAAACGCAATTAGCAACACTTGATTGTCCGATTTTGGTGATGGCAGGCGATAATGACACACTCAAAGAATCGCTCGAACCTGCTTATAAAGCGTTAAAAAACGGTGAGATGCGGCGTGTAATTGGCAATACATACATCTGCGATCAATCGCCGGAAATTGTTTCGGCAATTTTCGAAGAGTTTTTTATTTGAAGAAAACTATTTTTGTTCAAACATTGTTATCAATTCAGTTTTTCGCTCAGTAATCGTTTTTGTCTTGACAAATTCAGTGATCATTTCAGCCATTATTGTTCGATTTTCAATATCATTTTTGGGTTCAAAATCAAGGAAAGGTCTGCCTGTCGTAGAATCTTTTGGATCGGCAAATGTGAAATGGTTGGCGCCGTCAAAAATAACCAAAAAGCGATCTCCACGATTTCCGTTAATCGCTTTTTCAAAGGTTTGTTTTAGGGAAACGGTCGAATCTTCGTCTGTTTTGCCATAACGCCGCGCACTCCAGGTGATCACACCATCGTTATTTCCGCCAAACATCAAAATCGGTTTATCAGATGAGATCGGGCACACGAAATTTGGCGGAAAGCCCATTATTGTTGATCCTTGCGTGTGCGAACCGTAACTAAATGCGGCTTTTATTGCTGGAAAATGTTCGGCATTCATTAGTGCGATCGAACCTCCGGCCGAATGTCCGCCGAGAATAATATTGTCCAAATCGAGACAATTTTGCAGTAAGCCATCTGAATTAATTTTTGCCAGTTCATCCAAAATCGGTTGAATCGCTGAACCGGTCGCACCTTTTCCATATGTTTCAAATGTCATAAAACGGACATCAATTCCCGGTGTCAAGCCTTGCATTCCACCCGGCAGTTCGTTTGTAATCCATTGAAAAGAAACGAACACACAGCCATTTTTACATAATCTTTCAGCGAGCCATTGATAGGATTCCGGCGGACAATTTACGCCATTTAACATTATAATTACCGGAAACGGCGCATTCGCTTTATCAGGCGAAATAATTCCGGTATTTTTTTCTGTGTCGTTTTGCGGTTCAAGTGACGGATAAAAAACCTTTAGATTGATCACATCAAATGGCGATCTTGCATTTTCAACTTTGATTGCTCGAAAAATTGCTCTTGTTTTCATAGTTTTCTTGACAAACACTTCAATAACATATAATTTGTCATAAAACTAATACAAATTCAACTAAATTGTTATTATGAGCCAAAATGAATTATCAATAAATCGTGCGGCGAGAAAGAAAAAGATCGCGGTCTGGAATCGCCGGTTAGCCTGGATCACTTTAGTCATACTGATTGTGATGAATATTTCGGTCTATGCCGATTATTATCAATGGGTCACTTGGCTCAAATTAACCGGCATCATCTCGTCAACTATTTTTACACTTTTGCTTCTTATTCATTCAGGATTTAGCGTTTATTTATTTGGTTTTCCAAAATTCAAATTAAAAATTCGGGTTATTCATATATACATCGGTTATTTTTTATTTGTTTTTACATTTCTGAGTCAATCAATCATCGGCTTTGAGCCGTATCACATTATTGCATATACATTTAACTGGATTTTTGTGGTTTCCCACGTTGCCCTTAGTATCAGATTTGCAATCAAGAGAAATGTCAAAAAACAACCCGTTCCTGAATTAACATACTACACAGGCGGAAAGATCTTCCGCGATGCAGATTAAAATTATGATGACAATTTATTATTTAGCCGTCGCGGCAATTCAAGTATTTCTAGGTATTTTGCTTTTAAGATTATGGCGAAAATCGCGTTCTGTTTATGTCATTTTTCCTTTCATCGTAATCTGCGGAATTATTTATGACAACCTGATAATCGGACTGGGCTCATATATCGGCGAAGGCGAACTTTTGAAGGCATTAAACGCGCCGCGTTTTATCATTCACGCATTTTTTACGCCCTGTATGATGATTTTTGCGATTGGGGTCGCCCGACGCTGCGGCGTCGGATTTGCACAAAAAAAATCTGCGCATTTGATAATTTGCTTGTTCACAACCGCGATGATCGCTTTAGGCGTATATCACGAAGTTTTTCATCTGACACTCATACCGGCGGCTGAAAACGGGACGCTCAGATATATCAATGAAATGGCTCAACGACCTCCGATACCAGCTGTTTTAACAATTATTGTTGTAATGATTTTAGCAATTTTCGTTTGGATAAAAACTAAAAAGCCGTGGTATTTTCTCGGTACTTTATTAATGTTTATTTTCGCTCCAATGGCAGCTAAGTTCGTGTGGGCAGGTAACTTTGGTGAAATTTTTATGAATCTGGGAAGCGTTTTTGGTGAAAAAACTGCTCTGGAAAAAGAAAATAGTTAGTGTGAAGTGATACAAATCACAAAGATTTGTCTTGACATTATAACAAAGTCGTCGTATTTTCTTTCAAAAGGTTATATTTTCGATACAAATGTATCATTAACGAGCAAGGGTTTAAAAAGGGGAATCAATTCAAATTTCATTTAGGAGTCAAACAAATGCATTTAGATAAAAAAGCAACCGGTATTCAGTTAATAATGGTAATAATATCATTAACAATTTTTGCACAAACAATTCTTGCTCAAAATACATCTTCAATTTCAGGTGTTGTAAAAGACGATAATGATGCCGTCATTCCGGGCGTCACGGTAACTGTCACAAATAAAGGAAGCGGCCGGGCTACTAAATTTGTTACCGACAATGCCGGTAAATATGAATTTCACAATCTCGCATCCGGTCAATATCAAATTCAAGTAAAAAAAGGCGGCTTTTCTGATTCGGGAGAAAGTGTTTCTCTTGAATCAGGAGAAAAAATTGCAAAAGATTTCGTATTAAGTCTTGGCGGATTGCGCGAGGATGTGACTGTTACAGCGGCTAAGGGATTACGCGATACCGCTGAAATTCCTCAGACCGTTACAATAGTTAGTGAAGACGAGATCGAACAGCGACGTCCGGTGAGCATTAGTCAAGCATTTGAAAAATCTCCGAGTGTACATTCAACTGATCCGAATCCATATCGAGCCAGACCGCAAATTCGAGGATTGCAATCAAATCGTATATTGGTCACGGTTGACGGAGAAAGGCTCAATAATCCACGTTTTGGTGCTGATTTTGTCGGTGTTTCCCCTAGTTTGATTGACACATCACAAATCAAACAAGTTGAAGTGGTCGCCGGTTCCGGTTCAAGTCTAAACGGCTCTGATGCAGTTGGCGGCGTTATTAATATTATTACCAAAGGCCCGGATCGTTCTAAAGATGGAATTCGAACTGATTTCAGACTCGACGGCGATTATGGATCAAACAAAAACTTTCGGAAAGGTGCTATTAATTTTGGAATCGGAAGTAACAGAACGGCATTCAGACTAAACTTCGGTCGTTTTATACAACCAAATTATAACATCGGCGGCCAGGGAATCACACGACAACAAGTAATCACAGCCGGACAATTCGCAAACGCAGCGGGTAATTTAGTTGGTCAATCAGTAATTACGGCTTATCCGGTTTATGAAGTGACAGGTGGTCAGGAAATCGGAAATAGCGGCGCACGAGGTTATATTGGCTCATTGGATTTTATGATCTTTCCTGATGACACACAGGATTTCAGAGTTCGATACACCGGAAATTTTTATCGTGATTTAGGAGTACCATTCACTTCTTTACCATTTTCAACCAACCGACCAAATACGGGATTATCAAAGTTTTCAAAAATTTCGATACGCTATGAAAAACGTGAAATTGCAAGTTGGTTTCCACGCTTTTTTATAAGTTATTATTACCAGGATTATGAGCGAACATTGGAAGAAACCCGTGTCGGCATTGTTAGTGGAAGTAGTTATGCTTCGGCATTTCCCGGAGGTCCGAGCAGTTTTACAGGAAATCCGTCAACCTTTACACTCAGTGGTGAGCAATTGACCAATAACAGCAATATCGGGAAAGGGTTCGATGTTCAGTTAAACTTTATCCCCTGGAAAAATGCCATTTACATCACCGGTGTAAATTTTTCAAATGATTTTTCACACGATTCATTTGCCGCCAAATCATTTTCCGGCGGTGTGCAGACGAGCAGTGTTTCAGATGTCGCCAATACGCCAAGAACAACTTATCGCAATTTAGGTTGGTATAATCAGCTCGAATATTTGCCAAGCAAATATTTACGTTTAACCGGCGGATTGCGATTTGATAACTGGAAAACGAAAGCTGACCCGACTCCGGGTTATCCAAACGGCAATCTCGGGGCGGTTTTTACGGCATTACTGCCGCGAATTCAAGCGAGTCCCGGCGGTCTCGACTATGCAGGAGCGAATGGTTTTACCCAACTGGCATCCGGACAATCTATTTCAACCAATTCAAATATTGTCACATATAACATTGGAGCCACTGTATTAATTCCTTGGGGAATTAATCCCTACATACGATATTCGACCAGTTTCCGCGAACCGGATTTGATTGCAAAATATCTTTTAAGAGGATTTGCGACATCGCCGCTTTTCTCTCTTCCGAGCATCATCAATACAAATTTGAAGCCTGAAAAAGGAAAAGATATTGATATCGGCGTGAAAATTAACCGCCCTAAATATCGCGGGACATTCAGCTATTATCGCAATCAAATTGATAATGCCACCGGAACGGCTTTCAATTCTTATTGCATTCCATTTAATCCGGCGGCAGGTATTTTAGGAACTCCGGGTTTCTTCTTGCCGACTCCGCTCCCGTTTGGTTGCACAACTCCGTTACCGCCGCCGGCGCCTTCGACTCAACATTTTGTACAAGCATTCCAAACCATTAATTTTGCAAAAGTATTGATTCAAGGTTTCGAGGGTTCTGCCGAGGTTGATATTCCGCTTGGCAAGTTTGGAAGTCTGACACCATATGCAACTTTCAGCACGATCAAGGCGACTAACAAAACTCCTGATGCCAATCGCGTCAGAATCGTTACAAATCTCTACAACAGTTCGGCACCGCTTGAATTAGAAGGATCTCCGACAGATGTTCCATTCTATTCATTGCCAAATTATCAAGGTTCTTTTACTCCAAGGTTTAATAGTGCCAAAGGCAATTGGTGGGCAGAATATGAGTATCGTTTTACCAGCAAAGTTACAAGAGTTGATCCGAACGAGATCAGTTTTGCCGGAACAACCACCTACGCCAACTTTGCAAGCTACAAAGGATTGAAAAAACATTCAATCAGAGGCGGCGTTAGATTTGGCGAATCTACTCCAATAACATTAACTTTGGGTGTTGAGAATTTAACAAATGAAACTTATTTTCAGCTATTTCAACCTGCTCCGGGAGCCGGCCGATCGTTCACGTTCGGCGCCACAATTCATTGGTCGAAATTGTGGAATTAATTGATTGAGCAGCAAAAATGCGAATTGCAGATCGAGTTTAAGTTGATTCGGTCTGCAATTCGCACAACTTTTTAAGAATTAGGCATATGACAAACCCGCAATCCAAAACCAAAGAACAACAATCCGTTGATGCACTTGGTTATCGCAAGAAATTTGGCGTCATTATCCCAAGCACAAATACTATCGTCGAAACTGATTTTCACAAAATGTTTGTTCCGGGCGTGACACCGAATGTTTCGCGAATCCATATCCGCGATCAAGACCTTTCTTCCGATGCAAAATTTGAAGAGTTATTGCTCCAGATTCGAGATGAAATCGGTTATGCAATCGAGCGTGTTTTGACCTGCGAGCCTGATGCAATGGTCATGGGAATGAGCGCGGAAACTTTCTGGAATGGTTTAGAGGGAAACAGGGAATTTACACAAAGAATTGAGGAATTAAGCCAGGGGTTGAGCGTTGCGACCGGTGCCGAGGCGTGCGAAAAAGCTCTCAATTGTTTTGGAGCAAAACGTATCGGAGTCGTGACGCCTTATCAACCGATCGGCGACAAAAACGTTGTTCGTTTTTTCAACGACATTGGTTTCGAAGTTGTCAAGATCAAAGGCTTAAAATGCCCGACCGCAGTTGCCATTGCACATGTTACTGAAGATGAATTACGCGATTCATTGATTGAGGTCAATTCTGATGACGTTGATGCGATCGTTCAATGCGGAACAAATCTGAGTATGGTTTCGCTTGCCGAAGAAGCTGAAAGATGGTTCAGAAAACCTGTGATTGCCATCAATGCGGCGACCTGGTGGCTTGCGCTTCGCAACAATGGAATCAAAGATAAAGTATATGGATGCGGAAGACTTTTACACGAGCATTGATTGTTTGTAGTTCCGCATTTATGCGGCTTTCATTTAAATTTAGCCATTTTATCAGATTACAATATGCTGCCTGAAGGCAGGACTACAAGCGTTTTATGAGAATATTTATTATCGGTTGCCAATACACGGGACTTGCCGCCGCCAAATTTTGGAAGTCGCAGGGGCATTTCATGACAGTCACAACCACCCGCGAAAGCCGTGTAGCAGAGCTTTCTGCCTTATTCGACAAAGTTGTCGTGATGCGCGGAAGTGACGTTGAAACAATGCAAAATATTCTTCCCGCACAAGATGCTGTCCTGATGAGCGTGGCTGGCGGAATGATTGAAAAAGACGGCAAGGTTGTGATGGACGCAGATGCTTACACCGACACATATCTTGGAACGGCGAAAAATTTAGTTGAAGCCCTGAAAAATTCGCCTTCTGTTAAACATATCACTTTTCCGAGTTCGACCAGTGCTTACGGCGATGGATTCGGCAAAGTTTTAGTAACTGAAGATGATGCAGCAAATCCGGGAAGCATTTTTCAATCCGTCTATATCGAAACGGAAAAGGTTTTGCTGTCAGCGGAAACCGAAGAGAGAAAGGTTTGTATTTTACGCACCGGCAATATTTACGGTATTGGTCGTGAACTCAAAACACAAGCTTTGGCAATGTCCGGAAAAACTGTTCCGCTTGATGGTCAAGCCGGCGTTATGATCGTTCATCGCGATGATGTTGTTCGGGCGGTTGATTTCGCCTTGGGTCATCAATTGAGCGGAATATATAATCTTGTAAATGATGTGAACGATTCAAAACAAGCATTTTTCGGCAATATTTGTTCACAAGAAAACCTTGCGCTGATTGATTGGAAACCATTTGGAAAAGGCGTCAAAAATGTTTCAAATGCCAAAATTAAATCAGTTGGGTTTAATTTTGAAGATTCCAATGCGACACGCGAAAAAGAAGATTTGATTTAGCTCGTAGTTCCGTCTTTAGACGGTTTCGCCGCGTGAACGCGGAACTACCAACGGCCGCGTGAACGCGGAACTACCGACGATTTATGAATCCACAAACAAAAACCATAACTGAATATTTCGACGAGAATCCCAATGTTGACAACACCGGGATTTACAACGAATTTTGGCGAATATTGACTGACTTGCGCGAGAAACTCGAAAAGCGTTTTGCGGTAAAAAAACATCCGACTTCAGCCGGTTATGAATATTATCAAACGCCGGATCAAAGTTATGAAGGTTCGCTTAATACCTTTAACGGCGATGTCGTTGAATGGATGGTTCATTCGTGGATTGGCAACCGCAAAGCGAGCATTTTGGATATGAATTTTACGGTCTGGCTCGGTCCGCAAATTGATGTGCCGCATCTTGGCATCGTTTTCGGCACGATACCCAAAATTTATCATTATTCCGATTGTTTGCCGCGTCGCGATCTGATGGCAAATTACGATTATTTAGCAAAATATTACGAACCTTTTAATGCTGAGTATCTCAAACTTCGAAGTGACCCACGATTTGAGACGATGGTCAGCCACGGCTCTTATATGCGGGCGATTCTTACACCGATAGCCGCAAATTACGCCACCGAACGTGATATGAAAATCATTCCGGTTTTGGAAGAATACGTTCATAAACTATTTGATTATTGGGCGGGAATGGTTGAAAATGCGGTAATTTTGCCGATCAATGAACAACGTGAGATTCAAAAACGCGACCATTATCTAAGGCAGGCCTGTTACAAATACGACCCGATGAATTCGCTTTCGCGACGATTCTTGGGTGATGAATTGACCGATACGCTTGTCAATGCACGAATGGGACGCGAGCAAATCAAAGCTAAAGGCGGAACACTAATCTGATGTTACTTTTCGTTCTTTTTCCAATTTGAACTCGATTTGCGGCAACGTGGCGGAAATGTTGCAATGACTAAATAAAGCTCGTAGTCCCGCCTTGAGGCGGAATTTTTTGAATTCGTAATTTAACCGCATAAATGCGGAACTACAAACCAGATATGTTAGATTTATTTCCAACCCAAATTGTCGGCAGTTATCACAAACCTAAATGGTTGTGTAATCACGATTTAGTTTATACACCAGAAGGAACTTGGTGGAAAGTTTCGGCTGAAGATTTTACGAGTGCAACGGATGACGCGACCCGTTTGGCAATCGAAGATCAAAATCTGGCGGGTTTAACTTTTATCACTGACGGCGAGCAACGTCGGCAAACTTTCAGCGGTTATTTTTATTGTCTCGGCGGCATTGACAGCGTCAATCGCGGGGCGATGTCTTTTGCTGCAAACGACATCGGCAACGCGATCACGATGAAATCACGTCCGCAAATTATAACAGATACGCCGCCGCCAACAATTCCGCGCGTTGTTTCCGCTATCACTTGGGATAAACCTATCTTAGCAAATGATTTATCGTTCCTTCAAAAATATGCTAAAGGTAAAACCAAAATGACTGTGATCGGCGCGTGTTCGTTGGCTTTAAGGGTAGTTGATGAACATTATGGCTCGCTTGATAAGCTGAGTTTTGGTATCGCGGATGCCTTAAACAAAGAACTTCGCGCTCTTGAGGCCGCAGGTGTTGATTTGATTCAGATAGATGAACCCGAAGTCCATTTTCGATATTCGCAGCTCAAAGATTTCGCACAGGAAGCAATAAATCGAACTGTTCACGGGCTTAAAACAACGACCGCCGTTCATGTTTGTTTTGGCTATTCAAAAAACATCGCCGAAAAACGCACAAACCCGATCTATGAAAATGCGCTCGAATTGCTGGCTTCGAGTGATATTAATGAGATTAGTTTAGAATACGAACAACCACAATACACACCCGATCTATTGACTCATCTTGGCGATAAAGGCGTGATTCTCGGGCTTTTGAATTTGGACACTGAAGCCGAAGTTGAAACTGTTGAACACATCGTTTCGCGAGTCAAGGAAGCATTGCAAGTTGTTGATAAAACAAAACTTCGTCTCGCGTCTGACTGTGGAATGTGGTTTCTGCCGCGTGAGCGGGCGTTTGGAAAAATTGCGAATCTGGAAAAAGCCGCGCAAATTTTAAGACAGGAGGGAAAGAGTTTGTAGTTTCGCGCAAAGGCGGAATCTCTGGATAAAACCCGCATAAATGCGGAACTACGAACATATCTTATGTTTCTGATTTGGTTACTATGGCTGACGATTGTGTTTGGCGGATTTTACTTGGGAATCGGCTATGGTCTGCAAATGTATCGCGGCGGATTTGAAATTTCTTTGCTGCTAAATACGCTGGTTTATTGTGGTTGTGCGATTTTTGCGCTCCCTAAATTAATAAAATTAGTGATAAAAAAATGAATAGTTTGTAGTTCCGCATTTATGCGGAAACGGCTCGAAATAGAAAAGCATTCCGCATGAACGCGGAACTACTAACAAAAATGAGTATTGAAATTGGTGGAGTAAATATTGTTGATATAAGTTTGCGCGGGATTCACGCTTTGATGGCGGCCGCGTGGCTACTTTTTGATTTCATTGTTTTTTGGCTCCATTTCAAGATCAAGGACCCAAATTATCCGCTTGATTCGCGAATCGAACGGGCGAAAGTAATGCACGGTATTGATACGGTTGTTGCTTATATTTTTCTGCTGATGCTCCCCTCCGGCGTGATTCTTTGTTTTGTTACCGAAACTCCAATTTTTACAACCGCCTGGCTTTCGTGGAAACATCTGCTTTACGGTTTGATCATTGTTGATGCATTGTATCTTTTACCGATTTCGGGAACTGCGCTGAAAAACCTCAAAGCTATTAAAGCCGGTGCTGAAAATGTTGACGAGTTGAACACAGAAATTAAATCAAAAATGAATCAGGCAATGCCTGCCGTTTGGTTGGTTTGGCTTTTGGTTTTTGCGGCAAGTCTGATTTCAGTGCTGAATCTCAAAGCACCAAAAGGTCAAGATTACATTTTTAGAAAAACGGAAGCCGTGCAAACACAGCAAAAATAACTACTTTTCAATAATTTCCAAATATTCGCCGCCCGGCGAACAAACGATCATTGCTCGTTTTCCTTTGTGAAAGGGACGATCAAACACTTTTGGTTCGACAATAATTTGCGCACCATTTTTTTGACAACTTTCACGAACCAAGTCTAAATTTTCAGCTAAGAATGTTACAAACGTATAGCCGGTGTGCGATAAATCAGCCAGTTCATTAGTATTGATCGGAGATTCGCCGACCTCCAACTCGAGAAGCTCAACTTTTCCTGTCCAATTTCCATCAGATGTGAGCGTTGCAAAGTCTAAGTTATCCAATTTATCAACACCAAGAAGCGAATCAAATGGAGAGCCTGCCGCCTGAAATGCAATCGCTGTTTTCAAACCAAGTCCTTCTTCATAAAAGCGTTTTGCATCTGACATTTTTGGCACAACTAAACCGACTGTGGCAATCGCTTCGTTGAAAACAGGTAAATCGTCATTCACTCCGCCGACTTCCAAAATAGTCAACCGCTCACCGCCGGCAGTGTTCATCATCAATTCCCGCATCGGTTTGCCGACATTGTATTCTAAAATCCCGGAAATTGCCTGACAACCCAGGTTTTGCAACATTGGAACAGCTTTTTCGATGTTATTGGTCCGATAATTAAATGTCATAATACCGAAATCAAAAGCCCGATTCTTGTCTCTCATCGGCAAATTTGCGGCTTTATTTTCGACTAAATCAACGCACCCGAATTCTTCGCCCTCACGGGCAAACCGAGCGACTCTAAAATTGCCGCTCGTAACACCCCAAATTTCGCTGATTTCCGCAACCGAAGTTTTCGCTTCGCCGAGACAAATCAAACCAAAACCATTTTCGTAAATCAGCCTTGATTCGTCCAAATTTCTGACGACCTGAACGACCGTTTTGATAGTTGAAACTAATGCCATAAATTAATGTGTAATAACAACTTCGCTTGATTCTGCGGCATCATTTTTGATATACGGACGCAAGATGAAACAAAGTATCAGCAATATCAAGTTTAATATTGAGACTAAGACAAACGGAGCATTTGGCGACCATTTATCGAACATAAATCCGCCGGCGTAAGCCAAAATGATCTGTGCCAAAGCGCCGCAAACACCAAAAAATCCGATCACCGAACCACGAATCTCTTCGCGAGCTTGTTGCGTTATGAAAACCTGACTGGCAATGATCCCGAAAATCTGGGCAGATGCCAACAATATCATCGCCAATAACAACCCGTTGCCGAGCGGATCAGTGATAAAAAACAATACTCCGTACGCAATTACGCCAATAAAAGCAGCAACTGCCAAGGAATCTACCCGGCTTCTTTTTTTGCCGATATAATCAACCAGATAACCAATCAAAAAACCTAAAAATAACTGGCTGATCGCTCCAATTCCCAAGATTGCGCCGACCTTTGCTGATGCTTCGGCCGGATTCATTCCGCGATCATTGATAGCAACTTTATTTATCCAAAGCGTTAGAAAAACACCCACGACCACCAAATCGCTTCGGGAAATAAAACCCGCGAAATATGCCAATGCAACGCCCGGTTTTTTCGCTTCCAGCATTCCTTCGACCAATATTCCAAGAAATCCTTTTTGATTGGTTTTCTCAACACTTTGCGAAATTTTTCCTTTGAAAAGCCCGAACCAAAGGATTATTGCGACGCTCAGACAGAGCAGCGACACAATCCGGTAAGTAGTCGTGCCGGCATCCAAAATCGGCATTCCCGAATCGCTAAAAGTCTTTGGCAAACGTTTGATTCCAAATAAAATAAACATCGCGCCGAGCGTATTCAAAACGGCTTGCAAACCTGTAAATTTTCCGCGCGATTCGGGCTCGACGTAATCAGCAAGAACCGTCGTCAGCATTCCGGTAATAAACGCTGCGCCAATTCCCGAAATCGCATAGAAAACCGTTAGTTGGAGGGAAGTCGTCGCAAAAGGAAAAAGAAAAAATCCAATTGTGATGAGCAGAAAACCCGTCGAGAAAATTATTCTTCGCCCAAATTTATCAGCCAAAACTCCGCCCAGAATAATACTGAACAACACAACGACCTCGCGGACAGATTGCAGCGTACCGCCGACCACGCCTTGTTGATCGAGCGGTACTTTCAAAAAAACGGTCAATACAAATTCCTGCCCAAAGCTCACAAAAAGCATTAAGGCTGATGCAAACGCAGCAAATAATAGAGTTGCCAAATTTAACTTCGTAATATTCGGCTGAAGTATTGATTTTTTAACGGTTTCAGACATAGACTTTAATATGCAATCGGGCGTGTATAATTATTTTTTGAACAGCCAACCAACCGGAATTACAGAATCATTCGGAATCGAATTCTTACCGGATGGATCAAAGATCACAAAATCATTCAGAGACGCAACACCATTCAAAACAACAATTGATGTTCAAACAGTCGAAAAGAACGGCGAATTTCAAAGCTGTCTGATCAAATTTCAAAGGGAAGAAAACGACATTGAAGCACTTTATGAATTCACGGAAATGCAATTCCATATTCTAAGAAAGATAAACGGCGACATTTTTCAAGATGAAACTCTTGATTTGCCCGAAAATTACGTTTTCTTTCCGCTGATGCGCTGTTTTCAAGGGCAAACGATTCTACAAATTGCTAAAAACCAGGGTTTTACAACCGTTGTCGTGCCTGATATTCAAACTCCGACAAATATTGAAGATTTTCTCAGACCGACTTTTGACGAACGCACCGCAAAATTACTCTCAATTATCAATAAACTGTATATTTTTAACTATTTGAGCAAACATTACGATGACAAGTCGGAATTTTTTCTGGACAAAAACGGTTTGCTCGTTTATTACAAATTTGTCCAAAACGATGAAAACATTTGGGAAATACGTTTGTAGTCCCGCGTTCACGCGGAATCCCTCCGTTTTTTAACAAGAACCGCATAAATGCGGAACTACAAACTTTTGGCTTATTGTTTTCGATCTCCGCCCCAAAGTCCTTTCACCAAACCATCTACTAATTCTTTTCCGTAAATCCTTTCAACGACAACATTCGCCGGATCAAGCTCGGCTGTGTTTCGGCGTATTGCCAAATCTCTCGCTGCAATTTCCGCTTTTTTATCAAATGGAATTTTGTCTGCCTGGTTTGAAAAAGCCAGCCAACGGTCAAAATGTTCATTTGCCAATTCTTCAAATCGGTCAACCGTCCCTTCCGTGTTTGGCGGAGAAATAAAGTTCATCCCAATTGCCGAAACAGCGAACCGAACAAACGCGCTTTGTGAAATGAACGGCATAAATCGTTTATCTTGTTGCATTTGTAAAAATCTTTCATTAGCTGGTTCGAGATATTTTCGCATATATTCAGGATTAACCGTCGGTTCAACCCGTGGAATATAATCAAGTAAAAAGAAGAACACCGGAAATGTTCCGCAAGCGAATGCCAAATGCGGCAAATCAGTGTGTTCCTTCATCCAAATCGTGATATGTAAATTGCAAAATGACAGCTTCGGATTGCCGACCCAACTACAAATCGCCCAATCAACTTCATCACTCGTATAGCCTTTTAAATCGCCTTTTGCACTGCCGTCAAGCGATTGATATGGTTGGAATTTTCTGGTTGAATCGTGCAAACTCAAATCAGGAAAGCGATTCACGATTTTTGTCCAAAGGCTTGTTTGGATTGATTTTAGTCGTTCAAAAACCTCTGTGTTATCAACATTCGGTTGCTCGGCGATCAATTCTTTAACGGACTTCAGATTGTCGGTTCTGGTTGCTGGCTCACTCATATATTTAATTTTAGATTGGTTATAAAATTATAACAATTAAACACGAAATGTCTTAGAAATGCAAGAGAAACGAAATTTTTCAATCAATCCAGTTTTGCAATTGATATTTGGGGAGAATGTCGGCGAAATGCTTAACGTTTCGGGTAATTAGAATGTGATTTTGAGAAAGAATTGTCGCCGCAATCAACAAATCCGCATAACGTTTTTTGGACTGATATTTGGATTGTAATTCTTTTAGAATTTGAGCAGATTTTTCATCGAATTGGACGATTTGAAAAGTTTGCAACATTTTTAGTGTTTGTAAAAAATATTTATGTGCCAAAACCGATTGCTCAACTGTTGCTTTCAAAACAAAATCGGCACGTCCGCGTAAGACCTCAGCCAAGACAATAGAAGGCAAAGCGATTTCGCTAAAGCTCACGGATTCCAAGTGCTTAGCCAATGTTGGATGGCCTTCGCCGTAGTGTCTTAGAATATTTGAGTCCCAAAGAAACAATATTGATTCTCCAACTAATCAGCGATTTTCTTCGATCTTGTCAAAAAGCTCAGACCAAGTTTTATCTTCCCGAAAAATGCCGAAATAACTACCGTTAGTTTCGTTTGAAAATTGCGGCTTAATTGGAATTTCAACCTGAATAACTTCGCTTTGGCTTGCAATAGAAACAACTTTTTCCTTTATTTTTGAAAGTACCTTTTCGCGTGAATCAGCCTCAACTTCACACTCAGGCAATGCTGGAACGCTTGCCCGCCAAAGAAAATTTGAATGTTTGGTTAAAACTATTGTATATTCCATAAAAATTCACCTCGCACTTTATCATAAATCACTAATGCAGATTTGCAACAATAAATTTGCAATCAAATCTGCGTGAGTCCAAATGCAATCGTGCGGAGCCTCGATCAATTTGTAGTCAATTCCTTGGTTGTCAAACTTTTGACGAGTGTAATTTGATGGATAAAACGGCGGAGTTTGCGAACAAAAAACGTAAGAACGGGGAACACTTGCCGATTTTTGGATGCGAATCGGTTCAAAACTTGGGTTGGTCGGAACAGGTGTCAGGCGTTGATTTATCCATTCACATTCTTTATTCGAGAAATGTTCGTTTTGTTGCAAAGGCATCGGCGGAATCAGCGCATTTCGCGGCGTTTCGCCAAACTTTTCAAGCATTTCTTTTGGTAAAGCATCAATCGCACACTGTCCGTCTTCCAAAACCGGCGCATCAATGAAAACGAGTTGCGATATTCTTTCAGAAACGGCTTCGGCAGCCGCCTGAATGACGATACCGCCCTGACTGTGACCGACCAAAATCACATTGCTTAAATCCTCGCTCTTCAGTAAATTAACAATGTCATTCGTCCAGGTTTCAAGCGTGATTTCAGGCGTTAACAGATGAACTTTTTCGCCGGCACCGGTCAGCGAAGGAGAAAAAACCTCGTGACCTCTTGATTGCAAAATTCGACGCACTTTTTGCCACGACCAACCGCCGCGAAATGCACCATGAACCAAAACGATTGTGGATTGCGGATTGCGGATTGCGGATTGTTTTTTATTCATCCTTTATCTCTTCAACCTGATCTTCTAAAACAACCTCCATATATTCCTTCGGGTTGATTGTATAAGGTTTTAAATGTTCGCCGAGCTTCATAATGTGTTCGCCGTAGCCTTCAAATTTTATTAATTCTTCGTAGCATTCAACCGAATCAAAAAAACGCAGATTCGTAAAATGTGTGCGATCTTCCACGCCGCGAATCAATTTGCGCCCTTTAAACCCTTTGTGCTGAAGATGGAAATCCAAAAATTCCGTGTAAAGCCGAATATATTCGTCGGCGTGTTCGTTTTCATCCAATGTCCAGGCCTGACTGACAACCACAATCATAATTTTCCTCTAAGATATGCTAAAATGTTATACGATCAATACCAATTTAACAGATTTTATGACGGTTCGGCAAAAATACAAACTATCTGAAATTCAAACAGAAATAAAAACTTTTCAAGCGTTAATTGAAAATAATTCTTTTGACCAAGCCGTCGAATATTTCCGTCAATATTTGGATAAACCGACACTTTTCGGACTCGAAACAAGTCTCAAACGAGGTCAACTCTTGCAACAAATTGACGTTGGAAAATTATCGAACAATGAAGATAAATGTTTTGTATTATATAGCTTAGCTTTGACGTTGAATCTAACGGGCGGTTATCCAAATCTTTCAATTCCGCTTTATGAACAACACGATGATCTTGCCGAAAAGCTTGGTGATAACAAGAGTTTGAGTCAAAGTCTCGGGCATCATGCGAAGGCTTTACGTCAAGTCGGTAGATTTAGGGAATCGGAAGAAATCGCGCGAAAAGGTTTGAAAATTATCCGAGAGCGGCAAGATTTTTTACGCGAAGCGGTTAATCTGTACTGGTTCGGAATGGGGCTCGCGCATCGCGGCGATTCTGAAAATTCGGAGTGTGCTTTACAGCGAAGTTTGCGAATCTTTAAAGCAAAATTCGCTCAACAAGCTATAGGTGTCGTCAATGCTTTTTTGGCACAACGCTCGCTTTGGCTTGGAAATCCTTCCGAAGCTATAATTTTTGCAAATAAATCAATTGAGATCGGGAAAAATCTTGAAAACGACGATAATCACGCCGATTTACACGGCGCTGTTAAAATACTGACTGCGGCTTTGCGAATGAAAGGAGAAGCGCTGGTTTTAGATGGAAATTTTATAGAAGGCGAAAAGAATTTGCAAAGCGCTTTACGACGCGCCCGCGAAATTGAATTTGTCGAAGAGGAACTTCCCGCGTTGCGGGCTTTAGCTTTGAAAGCTTTAAATATCAATGAATTAAATGTCGCGAGGCAATATCTGCGGCAAACCTGGCATTTAGCCGAACGCGGACAATTCTTGCTTTATAACGCAGATTCTTACAATATTTTGGCAAGAGTTGAACTTGCCGACGGTCAGATCAATAACGCAATTGAAGCCGCCCAAAAAGCGTTTCAGTTATCAACTTGTGATGGACTTCCATTCGTCTATCAGCGAGGTTTAGAAGATGCACAAGTCTTGTTAAATCAAATAGATGCTGATATTCCAAAGATACCGATGTGCGACGAAACCAAGTTTAACAAAATGTTTGAAATTGCAATAAATCCGGATGACGAATTTAGTTTTTGAACTTTTCCAATGCGGCATCAACCTCAAATGTCCGTGTTGTTTCGCCCTGTTTATTTTTCCAAAAAAGCGCCCCGACGACTTTTACCGCGCCAACTCCTTTGGCATACCATTCCTCGAGTTCGTAGCCTTTCTGACTTCCTGATTCGTCAATCCGCAAGGCAATGGTGCGTATCACCAAACAATTTTTGTAATTTCGAAAAGGCGTTTGGACATCTTCAAGTCGTTCGATTCTGATTTCATAAATTTGCCTGCCTTGATCCTTTAATTCATTATTTATCAACGTTTTATAGCGCGCTTCGCTTTGATAATTTGCGCCGATCTTTAGTTTGTTCGGCATCAGCACGATCGGTTTTTCGTATTCGATAGACCGATTGCCGACAAAATACAATTTGTAAATTTCTAAACCATTTTTGGTTATGTTTTGAAGGCGATAGTCTCCGTTATTTTCTTCGCGACGAGTTTTTCCTTCAACTTTTTGCGCGTTTCTTATAACAATTGGCGAAAGACCATCTTTCACATTATTCTTAAATTGCCATTCTAGTCCGATCTTATTGGGAATGTAACTTTTTAGCTTAAATGTAGTTTGTGCAATAGTTTGCGATGCAATTAAGCTCAAAAATAGTAGAATAACAAAATTTTTTTTCATATTTTTTGTTTAGTTTTTCTTGACATTTTAGCACAAATTAAGTCAAATTGTTATAACTTTAATACAAATAGAACGAACAAGGGAAAATAAAGGGAAAATGAAATTTTTATTATTGGTAATATTAACGCTTTCGGCAAATGTCTATGGACAAACGCCGAACAAGATATTAAGCAAGGCAAATAAAGCATTTGGCGGTGAAAAAGTATTGAAATCAAACACTTCGTCGCAGACATCCGGAACAATCAAACGGCTTTCGGACGGTGCCGCCGGCAAATATTCAACCATGGCAGCGGGCGGAACTCTCTACAGTGGAATGTTTGATTTGAATGGTTTTGAGGTTTCGACGGGTTATAACGGTAAATCCGGTTGGATCAGAGATTCACGCAACGGTTTAAGAACTTTAACGGGCGACGTGGGCAAAGATTTTCTTGCCGAAGCAGGTTATCGAAATAATCGTTGGCTTAATGCAAGAAGCGAAAAAGCCAAACTAGCGGCTGCCGGAACAGTAACAATAAACGGCAAAACGGCTAACTGCGTAATGCTGACAAATGCAAAATCAGTCCAGATAAAAATATGTTTTGATTCAATTTCCGGTTTGATCGTGCGCGAAGAAATCCCGCAAGGCAACATCATTAAATCATTTGAATATAGTGATTATCGATCTGTAAGCGGAATTCAAACGGCATTTTCGATCACTACTAAGATTGGCGAAGAAATTTATGAAATCAAATTAGACGAGGTGAAATATAATCAACAGGTCGCCAAATCAAATTTTGATTTTCCACAGATTTCAAATGAACCGTTGCCGGATGTGAAGGGACTTTTGGATGAGATCAGGGCTAATGCCGAAAAGGTTGATCAGATCTTAGAAAATTATAGTTACACGGAATTAAAGATTGACCGCGATCTGGACAAAACCGGCAACTTTATCGAAAAAGGTTCTGAAAAAACTTATAATACCTTCTATAAAGGCTATCGAATCAAGCGTTTGATAGAAAAAAACGGTAAACCACTGTCAACTTCTGATCAATCCAAAGAAGACCGCGAAGCTGAAAAACAGGTCGTTGAAATTGAAAAAAGACTTAGCGAAAAAGAACGTAAAGCAATTTCCGAACGCGATACAGGCTCCGGAAGAGGCGGGCAACCGAACGGCGACGGTCAAAGAATCACGATTGCCGATGCGCTGAAAGGATCGCTTTTAACAAATCCGCGCCGCGAACGTTTTAGAGGAATTGATGTGATTGTTTTCGATTATGAGCCAAATCCGGCGTTTAAACCTCAAACTCGTAACGAAAAACTTTTTGCGCTCTGTAATGGCGCTGTTTGGGTTGATGCCAAGACCAAGCAAGTTGTCCGGCTTGATGCGGTTTTGACCAAAAGTGTCGGGAGTTTTATCGGAAAAGCAAAACAAGGAGCATCTTTCAGTATTGAAAATGAATTGGTCAATAACGAAATTTGGCTGCCTTCACAAGCTGACGTAAATTTGTCGATCAAGATTTTATTTGCAGGAATTAACATCAATAATCTGATCAAATACGGCGACTATAAAAGGTTTGCAACCGAAGTTAAAGACGCCACGATCGATGAGGTAAAAAAACCATAACATATGAAATTAACAGGCGAATTATTGGTCGAGAATATGACCGACGAAGAAAAAGACCGGGCGGAATTGGTTGAATCTCTGCTTCCGGCCTTGCGGGATCAAGCTTCCGATGCCGATTTGAAAGGCGAATTCTTTCTGCCGCATCTTGAACTGTTTCGTGAAAAAGGTCTGACAGGCTTGATCGTTCCGCGTGAATTTGGCGGACTCGGCGGGAATTTGCGAGATTTAACCGCCGCGACCTTTGCAATGGGAACCGCCTGTCCGTCAACTGCTCTGGCTTTTTTCTTTCATTGCTCGACGGCTTCACGCGGCTTACTCGGACTCGAAGCGATCGAAGCCGAGCTCTTTGAAAAAGGTGATATTGAAAAGGTTAAAACATTTGCTCACAGACTTTTAACTAAAATGGGGAGCGAGCGTTTGTGGCTCGCAAATTTCGCCTCGGAATCAAATAAATCAAGCACCGCAAGAGTTACAATTTCAACCGAAGCCACTAAAACAAAGGGCGGCTGGTTATTGAACGGATCAAAATCCTTTGGATGTTCGACCGGTGTGGCGGATGAATATCTGGTCACGGCAAAGCTCGCCGGCACAGATACTGCCGAGGGTTTATGTGTGTTTTTTGTTAAGAGAGATGTCGAAGGAATTTCCGAAAGACAGCATTGGGATTCGATTGGAATGCGTGCCTGTGCAAATCACGGGGTTAATTTGCGAAACGTCTTTGTTGCCGATGAAGATTGTCTGGCGTTGAAAGGCGCTTTTGTGAAAATGATGCAAATGTCACGCGGCACATTTGTTGGTAATCAACTGGCGGGAACCGCAATTTATGTCGGTGCTGCCCAAGCCGTTTTTGATTTCGCATTAAATCGTTTGAAATCAATGACTTTTTCCGACACCGGCAAATCAATTGCCGAGAGTCCGATGCACAAGGCTTTGATCGGCAAAATGTCTAATGATCTTGAAACCGCCTATCTGTGGCTTCGACGGCAAATTGAATTGGAATCAAGCAATCCGCCGATTTTACCAAAAGATCGGGTGGTCAGACAATGGCGTTTAGCCAAAGGCGCGATGTGCGAAGCGGCGTTTAATGTTGCAGTCAATGCCTTTAAAGCCTGCGGAACGTCCAACACCGGAAACTCCGGCGTGATTGCACGCGGAATGCGCGATCTGTCGATGGGTTTGGTGCAGGCATTTCCCGCCGAACGCGGAAGACTCGAAGCCGCCGATATGACAATTCAGGAAACGGTTTTACAAGATTTTGGAACAGCGACACACAGATGAACTTTTCGATTGGCTCAGTCGGGTACAACTTGAATTTGATGCGCGGCATTTGGCACGACAAACTTGAATTGTTTGAACTTGACGGCACGCCTCGTTTTTACGACACGCAAGGCGGCACAGAAGGCGGCTCACCTTTTGAAAACCTTGTGTATATTGACTTTGACGGTGAAAACTATCGCCAAACCAATGTTACTTTTCGCGGTCGTCCGCTTCATATTCGTTCTTTCGAGGCGAAATTGGTTGATGGAATTCTGCGTTTTAACAAATTGGGTAAAGGCGATGGCGGACACGTCGGCGTTTCAGGCGGAATCGGGATTTTGATATTTACTCCGAATATCATTGACGAAAGTTGGATGCGCTATAGCGAACCTGACTATATTTCGATCAACGGCAACACAAGGACACGAAACACAATGCTTTATCGTGACGGAAAATTGGTGCGGACATTAAGTGTTGTCGGACATAAATTGTCTCCGGTAGCCGATAAAAGAATGTCGTTTGACCCGCGCGGCGAAATCGGCAACGTTCACGATAAACAAAGCGTGACGGAAGTTTTTCGAGAAGTAAATGTTCGTCGTTAGTGAATTAAAACGGAATTTGTGCGAGCAGACCGCATAAATGCGGAACTACAAACTTTATGAATCAAACGGTTTCACAATTACAAGATTACATTGCCGGCGAATTTTCGACGCCGAGCGTTAATCGTGGAATTTGGCTTGAAAATCCGAACACAGGCGAAAGGCTTCAAGAGCAAATGGCAACCGATGAAGCCAATCTCGAAAAGGCTTTGACGGCGGCTCAAGATGCTTACGAAAACGGAGTTTGGTCAGATCTGACCGTTGATGAACGGTGCGGCTATCTGGCAGAATTTTCGGCTCAAATTGATCAGCGAAAGGACGAAATTTCACGGCTTGAATCGCTGACGACGGGCGTTCCGATCGGCTTAACAACAATGTTTCAAATCATTTTGACAGGTGCGTGGCATTTGGCAAATGAGCAGGCAAAATCCGGCTGGACATTCTCGACCCACGAAGGTTTTACCGGCAAAACGGTTGAGGTTCATCGCAGACCGCTCGGCGTTGCATTATGCCTTGTTCCCTGGAACGCACCGGCTCCGATGGCGGTTCACAAGGTTGCCAATGCGCTTGCCGCAGGTTGCCCGACCATTTTGAAGCCGACCGAATGGGCGCCGAATGGTTGCGATATTTTGGCGGAAGCGGCACACCATGCAAAATTGCCTAAAGGCGTTTTCCAGATAGTTCACGGCGGACCTGAAGTTGGCGGAAAACTCGTCAAAGATTCACGTGTGCGGGCAGTTTCATTCACGGGCGGACTCGCCGGCGGTCGGGCGATCGCCCACGAATGTGCGACTGAAATGAAGCCATCGCAGTTGGAATTAGGCGGAAATAACAACGTTATCGTGATGGAAGATGCCGATTTGGATGCCGCCGCACAGCATATTATTAATCTGATGACATCGCTCAACGGTCAATGGTGTCGGTCGCTCGGAAGATTGTTGGTTCACGAATCAATCGCTGATATTCTTTTAGATACAACGCTTGAAAAGATGAAATCAATCAAAATCGGCGATTCTCTATCGTTTGAAACACAGATGGGGCCGATGGTTCATTCACAGCATCTGGCGAAAATAAAAGGTCAAATGGATGAATTGACCGCCAAGGGCGGAACGGTTCATTCATCGGCGGCCCTACCTGATTTAGAAGGAAATTTTATCGCTCCGACTTTGATCACCGGCGTTTCTTCGGCAGATGCTCAACACGAAATTTTTGGTCCGATCGGCACTGTTCATACCTTTAAGACTGACCAAGATGCGGTTCGATTGGCAAACGACACTCCATATGGATTAGAAGGTTATGTTTTTGGGAAAGACGAAGAACGTGCATTACGGGTCGCGAGAAAAGTTCGGGCGGGCGGCGTCAAGGTAAATGGTTCAACGGTTTTGAGCCTGAGTTTGATGGCGCCACGAGGAGCCTGGGGATTTTCAGGCTTGCACGATGAAGGCACCATCGAAACCTTTCAATTTTTCTGCGGCACACAGGTCGTTGGTGTCGAAGGAAACTAATAAAATGCTGCTTTTTTTCAAAGACGATATTAATTTATCCTTAGCGATCGAAGATTATTTACCGGTTATTTTTTTTGCAACCGGTTTATTCTTCGTTGCAAAATTTATTTCAAAACGTCATAAAAATGCCGGAATTTTGGCATTTTGCGGCGGATTGTTGGTAACTCTCGGCGGATTCTTCAAAGCAAGTTGGAAATTAATTCAGGCACTTGGCGGAAATGATATTTCATTTTTCAACAACAGTCTGTTTGTGTTTTTGTCGGCAGGATTTATATGCGTTGCCTGGGCGGTCTGGAAAAGCCGCAATAGGAATACCATCAACCTGTGGTCAGTTCCTGCTTTTTTGTTTATTATTTTGGTTCTGATCGCTGGTTACATTGGATTTTTCACCGAAAGCCGCGCCTGGTTTTTCATTTTGCTTGGGGCGACAACCATCGCGAATTTGGCTCTACTGTTTCAATTGATTATTATTTGCTATAAAAATCAACTCCGCCTGGCGATCGGTCTCTATTTGATAAACTTGTTCGTAATTTTTGTGCTTGCCCGAAGTGCGGATCAAACTGTCACAATGCAATGGATAAAGCAAATTATTACTACGATTTCACAATTATCATTTGCGGTTGCATCTTGGATGTTATTGAAAAACCAGCAAGTTAATGATTAATTTTTGTGTAAAGTTGGCGATAAAATAAGTTTAATGAGTTCATTTTCACTAACCAAATCAATTGCCGGAAACCGAACTCACAAGTTTAATACAGGAAAAAATCAGAATTATTAAGGCGTATCTATTGCATCAGTTATGCGTTAAAATGTCTTAATCTACTTAAATTCGATTTAAGTAAGGACTTAATAAAATATGGCTAAACCAAAAACATCCTTCGTAAGTTCACGAATTCCGCTTTATTATCAACTTGAAAATGTCTTGCGAGAAAAGATCACTTCCGGTACTTTTGCCAGCGGAGGACGAATTCCGACCGAAATCGAATTGATCAAGCAATACAATGTCAGCCGTATTACAGTGCGGCAAGCATTACGCTCTTTAGCAGAAGACGGCTTGATCGAACGGCGTCAAGGTCGCGGAACATACGTTGCCGAGCGCAAATCCGCAAGGCGTAAGTTCACCGGAAAAATACATTTAACCGGTTCTTTAGACGAGCTGATCGCGATGGGAATGGATACTCCGGTCAAGGTTTTAGAGATGAATCTGGTTGATGCCGATACGCACGAAGCTGAGCTTTTAGAGTTGAAAGCAGGTACTCCGATTTATCGTCTGAAACGACTTAGAATGAACGAAAACAAACCGTTCGGTCTGATCATCAATTATTTACCTGAGGAAATTGGTTCGCGTCTGACAATTGCAGAACTTTCAAGCGGCGCATTACTACACACAATTGAATCGAAACTCGGCTATAATTTAGACAATGCGCGACAGGAAATCAAAGCCGAGCTTTCAGACCCATATGTCGCTAATTTGTTGGATATTCGTGTCGGCACCGCTTTATTATCAATTGAGCGAACAGTTTACACGGACAAAGGTGTGCCGGTTGAGTTTGTTCACACTCTTTACCGAAGCGATCTATACGGCTATTCAGTTAATCTTGTCCGTGATAAAAAAGGGAAAAAATCTAAAAGCAGCGGCAATAATGATGCAACGATGTTTTTTGATTGAAAAGGTGTTACGCAACACTCCCATCAACAAAAAACCATTTGCCTAATTCTTTGACAAAATTCGAATATTCGTGATGCACTTTTGATTCGCGGTTTGAATCCAGATAATGGGCTTTGAACTCAACCATTCCGCGTTTGTCCTTAATGCCGCCTTTATTTATTGAAATGATTTCAAGTTTTTCCCACTGGCTTGACCGTGCCCAATGTTCAATGGCTTGCCGATCATAATTTCTTCGCATTGAAGGATATGTGGTTCGCAGAATATATTCAACATCGGCAATTGCATACGCGCTGTAACGCGAGCGCATCAAGGTTTCAGCCGTCGGAGGTTTGGCAATTCCTTTAATAAATGGTTGGCAGCAATTCTCAAATATTTGACCCGAACAACAAAAACAATTCATCTTTAGCAGATAGTTCCAAATTTCAGAAATCTTCGACCATAAAAAACAACGTTAGAGGTTAATTTTAAATAATTTCGACAAAAATGTCTTTCATATTTGCCCTGTAATCGTTTTTTTTGAGAAAAGGCTGCCAAAACCATTCGGCAAAACTACCGGACATTAAAGATCAGCCGCCAATTCTAAGCCCCAAATGATCGCACGGCGCATCCGTTAAATCCTGCTCAACTCCCAGATATTTTTCAGTTGTCTGAATTGAATCGTGCCCGAGTGAAAGCTGAATTTGGTCAATCGGTGAACCGCCTTTATGCGCAAGTTTGGCAAACGTCCGGCGCAGATCGTGCGGCGCGATGCCATGATTTTCAAGTTTTACGGCATATCCCACGACAATATCCCTGATCGCCTGCGGCGTGATCGATTCTCCCATCAAGTTGTCTCCTTTATTCACTCTTCTGAAAACAAAGCCTTCGTCCAAATGAGCAACCGTCTTCCAGGAATCAACACACGCCTTAGCCCACGACGGCATTGGAACGGTGCGCATCTTATCGCGTTTTCCAACAATATCCACTATCACCCAGCGTCCTTCACGCTGCTCGATATGCGAAAAGGACAGAATCGAAGCTTCCGCCCGACGCAAACCGCAGCCGATCAAAACTGCCAGAAGCGCCCGGTCACGGATGCCTTTCAGAGTTTTGACATCCGGAGCGTTGAGCCATTTTTGGGCATCTTCTTTTGACAGCCAGTTTCCTGTGCGACGCCCGCGAAATGGTACACCTTTTACCGCACGAATTCCGTTGGCAAGGCGTGAATCAATCAGATTATTATCTTCGGCTTCGGTCGCAAGTTTTCTAATCGCCGATAGTTTTTGGTTAATGGTTGATGATGAAAGTTTCTGAGCGCGCAGAGTTTTGACATATCTGTTGATGAGAGCCTTATTTAATTCAGGACGATTTTCGTCGGCATGCCAAATGAAAAATTCTTGAAGATGCCGATTGTAAGCGCGGCGCGAATTTTCACTCGGCAATCCGTCAATGACCATCGCGATGATCTTCTTTTCGGCAGAAGTTAATTTTGGTTTGACAAGAGCGGCGGGGTTTTCCATAAATAAACAAAAAATAAAAGTCGCCTTCTAAAATTTCAAAAACAAGTAAAATTTAGCACAGCGGACTTCTCTTTGTAAATAGCTTTCTATAAGTATTATTATCATAAGTTATTTTTATCACTAATGTAAGTCAAAAAGGTTCTCAAAACATATTCAAATTTTTCCAATCCTTATTCCGAAAGTGATCGCTTTTATTTCTTAATCGGTTCTACTGGGAATTTAATGGAAAACTTAGCCTGTTTCCACTAAATTCCCAGTAGAACCAATTAATTATGGGACAATCACCGTCGTCCGCTTTTTACAACACAGAAGGAATTGGACAGGCAATGCAGACATTAAAAACAGAAAAACAATTATGAGAATCTACACATCATCAGTAACGAAAAAGTGTTTGAATGGCGATGTGATTATGGTCTGTTCGCACACCTGTCGGAGAAATTGCAAAAGCCACTTTTAACGCCTGTCTTGGCAGAGGTGTTTGCGTAGTCAGATACAAAAACGACTTTATTTATCACTACCTAATTTTTTCAGAAAACAGTTGGCTTAAACTTTCAAAAGGTTCAACATTTGACTCAATAAATTCAAAAGAAGTTAAAGAATTTGAGCTAAAAATGCCACCAATAATCGAAGAACAAAAAGCCATCGCCCAAATTCTGAGCGAGATGGATGCGGAAATCGAAGCGTTGGAAAGTCAGCGCGATAAATACAAGGCAGTCAAACAAGGAATGATGCAGGAATTACTCACGGGAAAAACGAGGTTAGTTTGAGAATAATTTACAATTTTGTCTTTTGGCTATACAATGTATGACAGAGAGGGGTGCAATTCCCATTTGTCCCCCCTCATTTAGAAATTTGTAATTGTTTGCATGACAAACTTCCATCTGCCTGAAAGCAAGGCACAGCGCAGAAATATCAACCCATCCAGATTTTCCTCTTTCCAAAAACACGAGGCTGAT
>JANPDZ010000032.1:0-1675 GCA_031431735.1 Acidobacteriota bacterium
ACCGATTTGCCGAAGCCGAAAATCCAGCGCATTATTCGGACCGAAAGCCGCCTGCTCCATAAAACGTCCGCGGTCGCCGAGCGGCGAAAAAACATTGGCTTGCGTCGAACGCAGGTTCGGCGCGGGAGTCGGAACCATTCCGGGATATTCGGGAAATTTTATGACACCTTTGCCCAAAGCTAACTGCACCGGGTTGCTGATGTTTCCGCGCCACGAAACGCGGATCAAAACTCCGCTGTCCGTCAAAGGCTGTCCGTTATAGCCGTTTTCGTCGTAGATCCGCAGCGTCAAACCATAGATCCAAGTCTGTTTGCGCAGCGGCTGGATATTTTCGACCGTCAAGCGAAACTTTTTACCGCTTGTATCTTCGGCAAAAGCGCGGAAAGCGTTGGCGTTTTCATCTTTCGGAAAATCTATGTTCGTGACGAAAACCACGACCCGTGCGCCCGGCGTAAAATATTCCGCGCTTTTTGCGGGCAGCGTGCCGCGCCAGTTATCCGGATTGGCGGTCAGCGCCCGTGGCGAATCCGCTTCGCTGACAAGGACGGGATCGGAAGATTCAAAATTCTCATCCGTCTGCGCGTTGACGGCAACACCTGCGCCGCCAAACAAAAAAGCAGTCAACAAAACAATCAAACATTTCACACTCAAAAGCCTTACGGCCGGGTAAAATCTATGTTTTTCCATAATCGGTAGTCCTCGTTTAAATCAGCGAATTCTATTTAAAATCGAATGCTTGAAACCGTCTTTAGGGGGAAACAGAGCTAAACGGCTCTGATAAATTTTAATTGATGCGGCTTGGTTTGTAAATCCATTGTTACTACTCAGGTAGTATAGAATTGCATAACTAATTGATATCCAACAAGTTATTGAAATTTGGCTGAAATATTAGATTTTTTCATAATAAAAATATTCTGTTGCGAATAAAGGACTTACAGCTTTACTTATTAAAAACTGTCAAAAATATAGTTCTTCAGGACGTTTTTAACCTTCTTTAACTTGTTCATTTTATTTAGTTTAAACTACCTGAGTAGTTACAATCCATTTAACATAAGTCGCGGCTTTCGTGAATTTCGCGGGAAAAAGATCAAAAAATTTGATAACTGCTAACTCGGGTTGGTAAAAAAAAGGCAAGAATGATTCTCGCCCTTTCTATTACTTTTTATTCCGCTTTCGCCACTGCTTTGTCAGGGACGGCGCGGTCGGCTTCGGTTTTTCAGGACGTTGGCAGTTTATTCGTTTCGTCGGCGACTTTGATAATCAAGAGCAATGCTTTGTTGACGGCTTCGGAGGTCGGCGAGTAAAATGAGGGCCGCTATGGAACAGGAAAACCCGAAAAAAGCCGACGCTTAATTTTATAAAAAACTTTAAAGTCTCCAAAATTTAACCTATACTGATGTTACGCAGTTTTGGTTTCAGCCGCATTTAGGCGGCTTTCCGCGTTTCGCGGCGATTAGCCACGTCCATTTATGCATTAGTATCTACACAAGTTTTTGCGACCGGATTTCAGCCTCGAAGAGGCGCAATATGATAGCCTAGTGGTGCTTAGCGGAAATTTCCCAACAGAGAGAATCTGTGTGATATTTCAATCGAACGATAGCAAAGCTATTTAATTATGGACATTTACAGGTCGTCTTTTAACAATCAAATAACAATCAAAAGTGCGGGATTATTT
>JANPDZ010000033.1:0-3876 GCA_031431735.1 Acidobacteriota bacterium
AAAACGAAAAAAAGCATTTTTGCCAAATCTTTTTTCTTGATTTCGTATCTTTCGTGTATGCGCGCAGGCAAAATTCTCTTAAATTTTAGTAATTTTCAAGTGAGCAATAACTGTGCCGCTCAGTAATGATAAATATTGTGAATTTGAATTTTTCCCCGAAAATAGTTTAATTCGGAAGAGAGATGTAACTAACGCAATCTTTACAGACCGCAAAGTTCTTGATATTATCGGCAAACATCGTTTTACCCTATTAAAATTCGGGAGCTAATAAAGAATGTCAGTAGATGTTCAGGCAGAGGTATTGATTAAGCGGTCTCGGACAGAGGTTGCTGGAATAATGTTTGATCCGAAATCGGATTGCATTTGGATTGGCGGCTTAACAAATGTTTTTCCGCTTTCAGCAGGTCTTTTGAAGGAAGGTTCAAAATTTCAGCGGGTCGGAGCATTTTTAAACCGGGTATTTTCCGGGATGTATATGGTTTCCAAAGCCGAGTCGGAAAGTTTTGTAGAGATGGTAAGTGATGAGCCTTTTCCATTAAAAATGATGTATTATTTGAAAAATACGGAAGAAGGAACATTGACAAAGATCCGTTTGCAAACCTTTGGCGAAAACCGGATCAATATGCCGGCGACATTGTTTGCAAAGACCATTAAAGAAAAAATTACCGATGATCTGAAAAGATTAAAGAGGATCATCGAAGACAATCCGGATCAACCTAACAAACTGTCTGAGAATAAAGAGCGCGATGCGGTCATTTCGCTACGACTGAAAGACGGCGAGGCGAAGCGTTTCTGGACGTTGATGGACAAGGCGAACTCTATTAATCCCGTGATAGATCAGATCAAGGTCATTCGCGAACTGATCGGCTTGGACGCGCCGCAGATTTTCTCGCCCGGCGATTTGGAGTATTTCAGAAACGGAAAAGAAGAACGCATCAAAGATTAAAAACATATTTTTTTGATGTTTGGAACGTATTCAATTCTTGCCGGGTTTTGGTTGAAAATTGTTCCGGAAAATCGTCAGATCATTTACCCGATTTACAAACAAGCATCTTCAACAGGAATCAAATGGGAAGATAAATTGCCGATTCATAAAAGAGAGGCGTAGTGTTCACAGGCATTATTTAAGAATTGGGAAAGATTTCCGCAAATTATCGAAGGTCGAAAAAGTTTGAAGTTTCCCGTAAAGTTGATTATTATTTGTTTGTTATGAATTTACGAAAGCCGAAATCAAAACAGCCGCTCAAGCCTGATTATGCCGAACTTGAAAAACTTGCGAAAGCGCAAGGCGTCAAGCCGTTTAATTTTGATGAATCAGTTGGCGAGGGCGCGGAACTTTGGACAACCGAAGAATTCAGCGAGTTTGAAAACTGGCTCAAAGAAACTCGTGTAGCAGATACGCTTCGGGAAACTTCAAAATAAATGGCACGAGTTGTTGATACGGATATTTTCTCTTTTTTTCTCAAGAAAGATACAAGAGCCGACGTTTATAAACCTCATACGGACGGGCATCTGCTTTTTCTCTCGTTTATGACAGTTGCCGAACTTGAGCGGTGGTCAATGCTTTACAATTGGGGACAAAACAAAATTTCCTTGCTTGATAAATCTTTCAAGCGTTATGTTGTCCAACATTCAAATCGTGAAATCTGTGCGCATTGGGCGGAAATTATGACGAACAGTAAGCGCAACGGTTTAAATGTTTCAATTGCCGATGCGTGGATTGCTTCGACAGCGATTCATCTGCAAATTCCGCTCATAACTAACAACACCAAAGACTTTCAAAAAATAAGCGGACTGACAATAATTTCAGAAAGCTAATAAAAAAATGTTCACAGGAATTATTGAAGAACTCGGAAAAATTTCATCGTTAGACAAACACGCAAGCGGCGCAAAGATCAAAATTTCCGCGCACATTGTCACGAAAAATACGAACGAAGGCGATTCGATCGCGGTCAATGGCGTTTGTTTGACGGCTTTGGATGTCAAAAAAGATTCTTTCACGGCAGATGTTTCGCAGGAAACGCTCGATAAATCAACGTTAGGCAAGTTAAAAACCGGCGGGAAAGTCAATCTCGAACGCGCTGTTACGCCGACCACACGCCTTGGCGGACATATCGTGCAAGGTCACGTTGATTCACGCGGAAAATTTGTTTCCGCCGCGCAAAACGGCGAGTTTTGGACGGTTCGCGTTTCTTTTCCAAAAGAGATCGGACAATATCTGGTTTATAAAGGTTCGGTTTCGGTCGAAGGCAT
The DNA here is from genome assembly GCA_031431735.1 of Acidobacteriota bacterium. GTDB lineage: Bacteria > Acidobacteriota > Blastocatellia > Pyrinomonadales > Pyrinomonadaceae > JAFDVJ01. The sequence goes on from JANPDZ010000033.1 coordinate 2,254, forward strand.
CAGCTTAACAATTGCCGCATTGGGCGCGGATTATTTCGAGATCGCGGTGATTCCGAAAACGTGGGAACTGACCAATCTATCGAGCCTCAAGACGGGCGACGAGGTCAATCTCGAAGCCGATGTGATCGCCAAATATGTCGAACGAATTATGCTTTACGGCAAAGCGGAAAGCGGTGAAAATATTACGATCGAAAAACTTTCTAAACTCGGATTCGTAAAATAATCCACAAAGCTTTCACGAAGTTTTTTTTGTTTCTTCGTGTTTCCTTCGGGTTGCTTCGTGGTTAAGAAAAATGATTAAGATTTTACAAGCCGAAACGTCCGAACAAATTGAAGAAGCGCGAATATTGTTTCGCGAATATGAAGCGTGGTTCGGAATGAACCTCTGTTTTCAGAACTTTGACGAAGAGGTTACCAATCTTCCGGGCAAATACGCCGCGCCCGAAGGACGTTTGTTTCTGGCTTTTGTTAACGAAAATTTAGCGGGTTAGCAACTGAAAGCGAATATCTGAACATTTCTGCACATACCTCAACATTTTGGCAACTTTAAGACTTCAATGTTGGTGTTTGCCGAAGAGTATTCGACTCTGTTATACTCAGCAACGCATCAATTTGTGGGTTCAGAGAAAGTCTGAAACTTCAGTGTTAGCAAAGAATCTAAGGCTTTTTTGTGCTTCGTTTCGGTCTGTCCCAGACAATTTGTTATGGCTGCTTTGAAACTTTCAAAATTGTCATAGTATTTTGAGTACAAGACTTCCTTTTTAACAAACTTCCACAATCTTTCAATCAAGTTCAGATTTGGCGAATAGGGTGGCAAAAACAATAATTCGATGCCCAATTCTTCGGCTTTTGCCATCACCAGTTTGCATCTTTGATACCGCGCATTGTCTAAAACTATCGTAATCGGGATGCCATCGGTGGCGCGCAAGGCAATCTTGACCAGCATTTCGCACACCTGAATCGAAGTGATGTAACTGGTATTGGTGACCAACACCAGTTCTTTTGTAATGGCATTAATCGCTCCCAAAACATTAAATCTTTGTCTGCCTGACGGGGCTTTGATAAAGATTCTTTTGAACGACCACAAATATCCTAAAAAAGCTGACAACACAAAGTGGGCGGAATCTAAAAAAATACCTCTCTGGTTCCTTGTTTGGCTTCTTCGAGTCGCGGCTCAAGTTCTTGATCCAAGAACTCAGCTTGTTTCTCGACATCGGCTTTGGCGGGAATCGTCCCCACTTTCATGCGCTTGACACCTTCTTTTTGCAAAAATTTGCTCACTCTGACCGGGGAGCGTCGAATCCCTGTCAACTGATAAATCGCTTCACTCGCTTGCGGCAAACTCGCCATCGGATTCGCATCAAAATACTCTTTGATACTTTCCTTGCAATTGGCCAGTTCGCTTTGCTGGCGGCGAAACTTGATTTCTTTCAATCCCTCAACTCCGCCTTTCAGATATTCTTTGATATAATTTCTGACAGTATTTTCGGAGGTTATGGCTAATTGACAGATTTGGTTTTGTGACAAACCCTGACTTTTTAAGTATAAAACCTCCATTTTGAGTTGAACTCGCGGATGTGGATGATTGAATCTTTGAAAATGCAACTCTTTTATTTGTTCTTC
>JANPDZ010000034.1:0-2741 GCA_031431735.1 Acidobacteriota bacterium
CTCGAAAATTAGATTTTGCCACCAAGAAAGCGCGAACCAAAGTTGATAAGAGTTTTATATTAACTTCTAAACTTAGCGGATTTGGCATTTTGGTAATAAAAAATTTAATGGGGTAGGTTATTAAATTTCTTTTACTAAGCAGGTGAGCATAAGTTTTGCGACATTTTGTTCTTCGTTCAGAGTCCACGCTTTAGCGTGTAACCGCGAGGCGCAAGCGCGGCGGTTGGGCAAAGGGCGTTCCGCGTTTGGACTCTGAACGAAAACAAAACATCTCGCCTGCTTAATTGAAATATTCGACCAATAATTAACGATTTACAATTGACGACTAACTATGTATGAAATCAACGAAACACACGACCCGAACCTAAAAAGCTGGATCGAATCCGCCAACGCGCCTGACGCGGATTTTCCGATTCAAAATTTGCCTTTTTGTGTTTATTCAAGACACCCCGAATTTGGCAGTGAATTAGGTGTAGTAATTGGCGATTTCGTTCTTGATTTACGGGCGCTTCAAGAGGAAGTATTTCAAGATAGTTATTGGACTAAAAATGATGAAAAGCTCGCTTACATTAATCCTGATAGAGTTTCAGATTTAAGAAAAGAATTAGTAAGACTTCTATCCGAAAATTATTCCGCAGAATTGCGTGAGGAAATAGAAATGTTTTTGATTCCTTTGAAAGATGTGAAATTTGAATCCCCGTATAATATTGGCGACTACACCGATTTTTACTGCTCGATCTTTCACGCAACAAATGTCGGCGCGATGTTTCGTCCCGATAATCCGCTGCTCCCGAATTACAAATATATTCCGATCGGCTATCACGGACGCGCTTCCTCGATCGTCATTTCGGGAACCGATGTCAAACGCCCGAAAGGTCAAAACCGCAGCGATGCTGAAAAGCCGCCCATTTATATCCCTGCGAAAAATCTCGATTACGAAATGGAAGTCGGTTTTTTCGTCGGCAAAGGTAATCAGATAGGAGAAACAATCTCAATCGAATCGGCGGAAGAACATATTTTCGGGCTTTGTCTGGTCAACGATTGGTCGGCGCGTGACATTCAGGCGTGGGAATATCAGCCGCTCGGACCTTTTTTGGCGAAAAACTTTGCGACCACCATTTCGCCGTTCGTCGTCACGATGGAAGCGCTCGCGCCGTTTCGCGTGCCGGCGTTTGAACGCGACGCGGGCGATCCGCAGCCGCTCGATTATTTGAACGGCGAAACAAATCAAAAGAATGGCGGCTTTGACGTGCAACTCGAAGTTTATATCCAAACGCAAAAGATGCGCGACGAGCAACAAGAACCTTTTCTTTTGAGCCGTTCAAATATGAAGGATCTTTACTGGACAATCGGGCAAATGCTCGCGCATCACGCGTCGAACGGCTGCAACCTGCAAACCGGTGATCTGATGGCGACCGGAACGGTTTCGGGGCAAGGAAAAACGGAGCGCGGTTGTTTATTGGAATTAACGTGGCGCGGTACGCAGCCGATCGAATTGCCAAACGGCGAACAACGCCGATTTCTTGAAGATGGCGACGAAATTATTATGCGCGGATTCTGCGAACGCGAAGGATTCCGCCGCATCGGATTCGGGACGTGCCGGGGGAAAATTCTGCCTGCTTCGTAATAAAATTATGTCAATTATTGTTGTAGTAAAAAAAGCAGGAAAGGTCGTAATCGCGGCGGACACATTATATAGTTTTGGTAGTATGAAAGTTACTCCAACATACATTTCCAAACGAAGCAAAATTCATCAGTTTGGAAATTCATATATCGGACTTATCGGCGCATCAGCAACCGATAATGTTTTTCAACACTTAATCGAAAAGCATAAAAAAATTCTCTCTTTCGATAACGAGGAAATGATTTTTAAAACTTTGCTTGAAATTCATCCTATTCTTAAGGACGAATACTTTCTTAATACGGACGACGACGACAGTGACGTGACCTATGAACCAAGTAAAATAGAAGGTTTAATTGCAAATACAAATGGAATTTTCGGCATATACGGACGGCGTGAAGTTTACGAATTTGAGAAGTTTTGGGCAATCGGTTCTGGCGAAGAATATGCATTAGGCTCACTATTTTCTATGTATGATGTAATTGATAAACCTGAGGAAATTGCCGAATTAGCAGTTAAGGCAAGTTGTGAATTCGATGATGGATGCGGCTTACCTTTGGAACTTCACTCAATTGAGTTAAATATGTTGTGAAGATTTCCGCCGCATCGGATTCGGGACGTGTCGGGGACGTATTTTACCGGCAGATTAAATTTGAAACTTTATGCTGATAAAAAACTTCAAGAGTAAGAAAAAAGATTTATCAAATCTCAATTATCAATTAAATTCAAGGGTTAAAACCCGGCTTAAAACCTCTGAAATAATGGATAATTGAGATTTGATAATTGATAAAGATTATCGGCTCAGGCGTTCACTCGGTTATTTTTTCAATGCTTGATTCAAATTGACAGTTAAAATCGAGTAAGAATTATCAGTTATTCCGAAGGAAAATTGTTCGTCGTGATAAGATTTGCGCTATCATTCTTTGTTTAATTTTATGAAACAATTAGTATTTTGTTTTTTAATTATTTCATTTGCCCTGACATCTTTTGCTCAAATTCCTCAAACAAAAGGAATCGTCAAAGACCAAAACGGCGCATTGATTGCGGGCGCAAGCGTTTCGCTGTCTTGCGAAAATGGCAAAAAACAAACTGCCGCAACCAATTCGGCGGGTGAATTTTC
>JANPDZ010000035.1:0-4071 GCA_031431735.1 Acidobacteriota bacterium
CGAGAGCACACCTTCCCGACCTGAAATTGGTTTAATCCGGTCTTTTTCAACTCCAACTTGAGAAAAGATGAAGGTTTATCAATCAAGTTAAACCCATTAACCGGTCGGGAAGGTGTGCTCTTGCGCCCGCTCAAGTCAAAACATATTCAATTCAAAACAAAGTAATCCCCATTCAAAACTTTCCACTAAATTCCCAGTTGAACCTAAGGGAAAAGTGATAGGGGATAAGTGATAAGTTGGTTATCACCTCTCGCCTAGCACTTACTCCGAATAGTTTTGTATTTCATTTAACTGAAAATTGCTCTAATGCTGATGCTCCGATTTTTCTTCTGCCGAAACATCTTTTTGCAGATATTGGCGGACAAATTTGACGAGCGCGGCAATTTGCTCTGCCGATAATTTGTCTTTGAACGCCGGCATTTTGTTGCCTTTACCGTTCATTACCTGCGCAATATATTCTTTTTCCGAATGGCTGACGGCGTGACCTTTCAAAAGAGAAATTCCTTTCGGTGCGCCTTCGCCGAGTCCGCCGTGACAGGTCGCGCAATTCGTTTTGTAAAGCTCGCCGCCGTTAATAATAACGACTTCGCCGATCTTGGTTAATTTTGTGATAACGATTTTCGCGCCGCTGCGTTCGATCTCGAATTCGACCTTATCGCCGGGCTTGATCGTTTCGAGCATTTTCGCGTCACTAACGGCTTCGTTCATTTGCATCGCCGCCATATAACCCGGGATGTCTTCGTGATCGATCGTGATTTTCCCCGCGTTGATGTCGGTTGATTTGACCACGCCGATTGCTCTGTAAATTTGTTTTTCTTCTGACTGTGACAAACTTACGGTTTTATTTATCTCGTTTTTTGTTTGACAGGCAAAGGCGAAAATTCCGATCGAAAAAATTAAGATGGCCAAAAATTTGAGATGGTTTTTCATAAATTGTATTTGTTTAAGACCTTAATAAATCTAATATCATCGCCTCTTTTGTGCAGATCTTCGACCGCCAAGCATCTTGAGTTCCGCCTGGCACAAGCCCGGGCTTAACCGCCGCGCTGCGCTCGCGGATGCACGGCTTGTGCGTGGATCCAAAACATTTTATGTTCCAAATGCCGAGTTTTGAGTGTTCAGAGTTCCGCCTTGGTTTTTGATATTCGGTTTGATTATCGGTAAATCAATATTTGGTTTTTCTTTTTCGGTAATGGTCGCTTCGGGTAGAAAATGATTAAAAAGCGCGCGGATCTTTGCTTCGCTGTTTTCGGTCACGGCGGCACCAAATTTCGATAAAATTTCGCCGACCTCTTCGCTCGAATAAGTGGCGATCTTACCGATGAAGATTTTCGGATGTTCGGTCTTTAAGAGATTTTCGCCCGTAATTTCGAGTTCTTCAGATAGTTTTTCGCCTTTGCGGATGCCTGTAAAGATGATGTCAATGTCTTCATACGGCTCAAGTCCCGAAAGCCGGATCATATCTTCCGCCAAATCCAAAATTTTGATCGGTTCGCCCATATCGAGAATAAAAATCTCGCCGCCTTTGCCCAATGCTCCGGCTTGAAGGACAAGCTGCGAGGCTTCGGGAATCGTCATAAAATAGCGCGTCATTTCTTTATCGGTGACGGTTATCGGTTCGCCCTTGCGGATTTGTTCCTTGAAAATCGGAACGACCGAACCGGCAGAACCAAGCACATTCCCGAACCGAACTGCCATAAAGCGCGTCGGGTAAAGATTGTTCAGATTTTGCAGAACGATTTCCGCGATGCGTTTCGACGCACCCATGACAGAAGTCGGATTAACTGCTTTGTCGGTCGAGATCAGAACAAAATCTTTGACGGCAAATTCGCCCGCGAGTTCGCCGATCAGTTTGGTCGCAAAGACATTGTTTTTGATCGCTTCGGTCGGGTTTGTTTCCATTAGCGGCACGTGTTTATGCGCGGCGGCGTGAAAAACGACCTGCGGTTGATATTCGGTGAAAATTTCGCGCATTCGCGGCGCGTCCGCGACATCGGCGAGAAGCGGAACAAAGCGCGTTTCGGTAAAATCTTTGACCATTTCGCGCTCAATCTGAAACAGCATAAATTCGGCGCGTTCGACCAACAGAAGGAGTTTTGGGTTAAATTCCGCCAGTTGTCTGACGAGTTCCGCGCCGATCGAACCGCCCGCCCCCGTTACCATAACGACTTTATCGGTCAGAAATTCGTGCAGATTTTTGTCATCAAGTTCAACGGGTTCGCGCCCCAAAAGGTCTTCGATCTCGACATCGCGAATGCGCGAAACCTGAACGCGGCCGTGAACAATTTCGTGCATACTCGGAACGATTCGTGTCTTAACGGGAATTTCGCGGCAGATGTCTAAGATTCGCCGGATTTCCTTGCCTTGTGCCTGATCGATTGCAATCACGACTTGTTCGATGTTGAGTTCGTCAACGAGCCGCGCCATATCGTCGGTTGTGCCTAAAACTTTGATCCCATTGACGCTTCCGCCTTTTTTGTGACGGTCGTCGTCAACAAAACCACGCACTTCGAATTCGGTATCGGCGCGTCCCAAAACGTCTTTGACGGCAATTGCGCCGATTCTTCCGGCACCGACAAAAAGTGTCGCCTTGCGTTTAAGCCGACGTTTGACGCCGGTATAGCTACGCTTTTCGCCGAGTTCGTAAGCAAAGCGGCGCAAAACGCGTAACCCCAAAAGTCCGCCGAAAGCGAGCAGCGTATCAATCAAAATCACCGAAATCGGAACTTGCCAGAGATTAAAATTGGTCAGCGAAAGCAATAGACGAACGACAATTAGAATTACGCCCGAAATCAGAGCGGCTTTCAGAAACGATTTTATATCTTCAAGACTGACGTAACGCCAGAGAATCGAATATGTACCGATCAGAAAGAGCGTTGAAAATTGGATGAAAACAACAAACGGAAGCTGTGCAATCGCCGTTTGAAAATAAAATTCGCCGAGCTGAATATTAAGCGAAGGCAGGTACGCAACCAGAAAAGCCGCGCACAAAATAACGATGTCCGCCAGAAATTGGACAGGGCGGCGCAGAAACCAAAACCGTTCTTGAGAGCTATTTTTAAGGGGCTGATTTTCTCGCATCAAAGATTTTTAAGAAGTCTTTAATTTGAAGTTACTTTACCTAAAATTGAACTGTCAAATAATAAACTCCGAATACGAAAGGCAACCGTAGAAATAAAAGGTTGAATCAAAAGCATTTCTAAGTTATTCTTAGCTTTTGGAAATATAAGTCAGAGGTTTTATTTTATGAAGTTAAAAGTGTTGTTTCTCTTTATTCTCGCGTTTTGCCTGAGCCAAATTTCGTTTGCGCAGGAAACTATTATTACGGCAGATGGTCAGCGCGGTTATCTGGTCGGACCGGGCGATGTGATAATGATAAAAGTTCTCGGCGAGAAAGATTTTGATGTTGACGAAGCGACGGTTGACGAAGACGGCAAAATTCAAGTTCCGTTTTTTGATCAGGGCGTTTTAGCAAAATGCCGCACGGAAAAAGAATTGACTGCCGACGTCAAACAACTTCTGGCGAAATACCTCAGAAGTCCGCAAGTGACGGTGCGTGTCAAACAACGCAACAGCCGGCCGCCGGCAACAATTTACGGCGAAGTCCGCAATCCCCAACAAGTGGTTTTGACCAGAAAATCAACTTTGCTTGAACTTCTTTCGTTTTCAGGCGGTGTCACCGAAGATGCAGGTGGAATGATTCAGGTTTTTCGCACCCAACCGCTGATGTGTAGTGAAGACAACGCCGATAACGTTTGGAAAGTTGATAACAATGACAAACTGGATTTCCCGTCGCGGATGTATAGTTTGAGCAGTGTCAAGAGAGGCGAAGAACAATCCAATCCGGTAATTTATCCGGGCGATGTGGTTGTCGTGCAAAGAGCCGCGCCGGTCTATATCACGGGTGAAGTTGTTTCACCGCAAGGAATTTATCTGAAAGACGGAAGTCTCTCGCTGACCGAAGCGATTGCCAAAATCGGCGGCGTCAAACGCGAAGCCAACACAAAAGACATCAAAATTTATCGGTTAAAGGCGAATTCAAAAGACCGCGAAATAATTTCAGCTAATTAC
>JANPDZ010000036.1:0-3402 GCA_031431735.1 Acidobacteriota bacterium
ACAAATCAGCCGGTGCGATGGCGATTTCGGCAAGTTCAGCGGTAATCGAAATTTTAAAAACTTAGTTTGCTTTTACAAAGCCTATCGTTTATCGTTGCTCAAATTGCTCTTTGGCTTAATTTTACAAATGAAACTGTTTAGTAGGAAATTTACAGTATGTTTCTATTCGATATGAATAATAAAATTATCTTGGAGGCAGTGTGTTGTGTTTTAGCGTTGGGGATCATTTCATCGGCCCCGCGCACTGTCGCGGCGCAGCAGGATTTCAACGGACGCGAGATGTTGGCGGTAACCCGCGTCGCGATGGGCGGCGAGGACTACAGCGGATTACAGTTTTTAACGGCTAAATCCAAAGGATTTGTCAACGTCGCTCCGATTGTCGGCGCAGGTCTCGGCACCGGCGGCGCGGCATCAACCGTCGAAGTCAAGTTCAGTATGACCGATTATCAGGACAAAGATTCGCGCCGCCGGCTTGACGTCAAACCGACCGGGCCGTCAATCGGCGAAACCTTTTTGGTCTATACGGGAACATCGGGCGGCGGAATGTATATGGGCAACGAGTTTCGCGTCAGCGAAGCAACTGCCGCACGTCATTGGGGATTAATGGGATTCGGGACGCTCAACAAATCGGTTGACGGACAGCTTAAAACCGACCGGCTCAAAGATCAGGACAACAATTATGTGATTGAAGTCAAATTCAATTCATCCGACAATTTGCGCTACTATATTGATAAAAGAACATTTCTGATCAACAAGGTCGTGACATACTACAACGGCAAAGTAATGGTCGAAGAAGAACGCAGCGACTATCGCAAAGCCAATTGTATGATGCTTCCCTTCCATATCGTGACAAAGCTCGGCGGACAGCGTGTTTCAGATTTGAATATTGAAAGCTATGATCTGAAAACGATCGTGCCGGAAGCGCGTTTTACGATTGCAATAACTGTGGAATAAGAATAAATAGCGAATAAACAAAGACGGACGCGAAAATTTCGCGTCCGTCTTTGTTTATGAATCCGAACATTTTGACTGATGAAGTTTTAATTTTGTTTCCGCGCTTGCGACTGCACCGCTGTAATCGCGACCGCGCCAACAATGTCTTCGGCTTTACAGCCGCGTGAAAGATCGTTGCAGGGTTTATCGAGACCTTGCAGGATCGGTCCGATGGCGGTTCCGCCGGTTAATCTTTCGGTTAATTTATAGGCGATGTTTCCGGCGTTCAAATCAGGAAAAATTAGGACATTTGCTCGTCCCGCGACCTGTGAGCCTTTCGCTTTTGATTCGGCGACGGACGGAATTAACGCCGCATCGGCTTGGAGTTCGCCGTCAATTTCGAGTTCGGGCAGGCGGGCGCGGACGGTTTTGACAGCCTCGATGATTTTGTCCAGGACCGGATGTTTAGCGCTGCCTTTGGTCGAAAACGAGAGCATCGCAACGCGCGGCTCAACGCCGAGAAGTGCGCGGCACGAATCTGCCGAAGCAATCGCGATTTCGGCAAGTTCGCCGGCGTTCGGATCAATCACGACGCCGCAATCAGCGTAAATCATCGCACCATTTGAGCCGAATTTTTTGTCAGGCACGACCATTAAAAAGAATGACGAAACAATCTTGAAACCTGAGCGAACGCCGACACAGCGCAGCGCGGCGGCAACCGTGTGCGCGGTTGTATTTGTCGCGCCGGCGACCGAACCGTCGGCTTTGCCGAGTTTGACGAGCAAGTTTCCGTAATAAAGCGGGTCTTTGACAGTCTGTTCGGCTTCTTCGAGTGTGACTCCTTTGGCGCGGCGTAATTCGTGAAAAAAGCGTGCGACCTTGCCAAAGTCAGCGGATTTTCGATGGTCGAGAATTTCGATACCGTTAAGATTTGAACCGGTTTCGCGCGCCAGTTCGCGCACTTTTTCTTCGTTGCCAATGAGTGTGATCTTGGCAATTTTATCGCGGGCGCAGATCGCGGCGGCCTTGACGGTTCGTGCATCTTCGCCTTCGGGCAAGATGATGTGCTGTAAGTTTTCAGCGGCTTTTGAGCGGATTTTTTCTAGTATCATTCTGAAATCTGAAATTTGAAATTTGAAATCTGAAATTAAAATTTACCATACAACTTTTTGATAACAAACTTGCTCAAATCTGTGCTATTTTTTAGACTTAGAAGGAAATCAAAATTATGGCAAAAGCACAGATAGCAAAAGAGACAAAACCGACGCGCAAAGAGAAAGGTCAAATCAAGGGCAGAATGAACAATTTTCTGATGTTTCTACCGAATATGTTCGTGCTTTTAGGAAGACTTCTCAAAGACAGCCGCGTTCCGCTGACGGAAAAAGCTCTGTTTGGCGCGGCAATAGTTTATGTGATTATGCCGCTCGATTTTATTCCCGACATTTTTCCGTTTATCGGGCAGGTTGACGATATTTATCTGGTCGCGCTGACGCTTTTGCGGCTTTTGAACCGCACGGATGAAGCGGTTGTCCGCGAAAATTGGTCGGGCGGCGGCGACATTGTCGGCTTGGCAAATTCGATCGCCGGAATCGCGCCGATGTTATTGCCGAAAAGAATTACACGAGTGTTGTCGTCGCACGTCGAAATGGCTCCGGCGGGCGATGCCTTGAAAGCAGTTTCGAAACGTCAGCCGGTGATGGTTGAAAAACCTGTCTTGGATGAAAAAGATTTGCTCGACGTAAAATAGTGCAAATATTCGGATAAGAAAAACTACTGAAATAATTGATAATTGAAAGTTGATAATTGATAAATAAGTCTCGAAAATCTGTATTTATCAATTATTCATTATCAAATATCAATTGTTTCAGTAGTTAAAACACAGAGAGTTTCAATAGTTTAGATTGTTTCTGCGGAAGTGGTATCTTTTGCCGCTTCCGCTTTTTTCGTCTTTGGCGCGGAAATCTTTCGCCAAAACTTCGCATAATCGAAAACGAACAACCCGAAAGGCTCAATGCCTTGTTTTTCTGCCGATTGATGATGCCGTTGATGCGCTGCGCGGATCGTTAGAAGTAACTTATTCGGCGAATTAAACGGCAAAAAACGGCGATGGGTGAAAAGGTCGTGGGCGACGAAATAAATCGCGCCGTAAATGGCGATGCCCAAACCAATGGGGAACGAAATCGAGTCAAACAAGGGTTTTTCGGCGAACATTATCAGCAAGATCGAAACGGACGCAAAAAACCCCGAAAACAGATCGTTGAGTTCAAACCAACCTTTTCGTGCAAGGTGATGCGTTTGATGAACGCGCCACAAAACGCCGTGAAAAAGCCAGCGGTGAACTGCGTAGGAGAAAATCTCCAATCCAACGAAACCCAAAATTGTTAAGGTGATAAATTGCATGGCTCCGGAAGTTTTTAGTCCCGGCGTGCGGCGGGGGATTTGTAAACCCCAATGCGCCCGGATGGGGGG
>JANPDZ010000037.1:0-2412 GCA_031431735.1 Acidobacteriota bacterium
ATCAAGATTTTTATGCAGATCGGTTTCCGCCTCCTTTTGCAGAACAGGGTTTTTGGCTTTGACGGCATCGGCGCGTTTGAGCACGGCGTTGGCGATCGCTTCGAGCAAAAGCTGTTCTTGCGCGAAAAACTCCGGCGGTGCGATTTCGCTCAGATTCAAACCGCTTTCGATAAAATTCTCCAACAAACTGCGCGCCCGGATCTTTTCGTGTTTTTGCCACGATTGCTCCAGAAAATTGGCATCTCCGGTTTTTTCCTGAAGTTTGACAAGCAATTCGATTTCCAGTTCGTAATACTCCTTCAAAATCGCAAGATACGATGTTCGCTGATTTTTTCCTAAAAGCTGGGCACGAATGATCTCGGAATTGTTGATCGCCTGTTCGATATTTTGGTGCGCTATTTCGATATTGCCGGCGTGATTTTCAAGTCGTGCCAGATTATAGAGCGATTCGGCTTCGGCATAACGGTCTTTGTTCTGACGGTTGACTTCAACCGCTTCGGTGAAATTTTTTCGTGCCGCATCAATCTGTTCGAGCGCGAAATAGATTTTCCCGAGAATGTTCAGAGCAAATTGTCTTTTGACCGGATCAACTTCACGATAATAGGCAACTCCTTTGATTGCGTATTCCAGCGCGGCTTGAAAATTTTTGCTTTCATAGCTGATGACACTCAGTTTGACAAGAATATAGCCGGAATACAAAGGTCGTTTGATTTGTTCGGTGATGATCAAGGCTTCCCGCAAGGCTTGTTCGGCTTCATCGTATTTCTTTTGTGTCGTCAGTATTCCGCCAATATTGCTTTTGACAAAGGCATAGCGAATCGGGCTCAGAAAATCTTTGACCAATGCGAGGCGTTCAAGTGCTGTTTGATTATATTTCAGAGCATTCTCCAAATCGCCTGAATTGCTATAAAGCGAGGCGAGATTGGTATAGATTCGATAATCGGTCAACGGGTCGGCATTTGCCGTAATTCTCAGCGCTTCGCGGCACGCCTCAAAGCCTTTTTGGAAACTTCCGGTGTCATTATAAAGACGGCATAAAAAGGAAAGTGCCAGCGCTTCGTCCGATTTGCTGTTAAATTTTTTGTCTAAAAGAATTGCTTCGTTGAAATAATTAAGACTTCTATCAACATAAAAGGAGCGCGGTATTTCGGGATTGTCGTAATCGCGCATTTCATCGGCAAAATGCGTCAGACAAATTGCTTTTCCGGCTTCATCGTCAATTTTCGACCAGCTTTCCAAAGCCTTTTCATAGAATTCGAGGGCGATAGCTTTATATCCAAATTCGCTGCCGTTAATGTATGCAAGATGAAAAAGCGTGTTTGCCGTGCCTTGCAGATCGTTGGTTTTTTCAAACAGCGCAAGGGCTTTATGCAGTTTTTCAATTGCAATCGCAGATTTGTCGAGCCGGTTTTCCGCGCCGAATAAAACTTCGCGGGCTTCGCCTGAAAGTTTCATCGCTTTGGCGCGTGTCAGATCGGTTTCGCTTGCCACGCGTTCGTCTTTGAGCAAGATCGTGTAGTTGGCGCTGATACTGCCCGGTCGGCGCGAACTGATCTCGATGCGGTATTCGCCCGCGCTTTCGGCAACAAAGACCAAAATGTCGCGCCCCGAAAATCCGCCCGGCGCATTTGAAACCGATATTTTTTCTCCGCTGGGCGCATAAGCCGCCAAACCAATGTCAACGCCTTTTCGTTCGCAAATGATCTCGACAATTTCTTTTTCGCGCACCATGACCGCGTAAAAATGATGTTCGTTCGTTTTGAAATCACGCGAAATCGGTGCATTCAAGATGAGCGGCACGGTTTCCCGCGAATCAAAGCCGAAAACAATTTCGCTCAAAAATACCAAAAAGAAAGTTGTAAAAATAATGATTTTCGTTTTTTGAAGCATATTTACACACATTCGCCTGACACGCGACCGGTTAATTTTATTGTTAGCGGACAGTTCTTAATAATAACAATATTTTCTCTACTTAAAAATCGGCGGCGGCGTATCTACTTTCTATAAATGCGAATCAACAGTAGAAAAATAAGCGGTTTGCGAGCATTTTGTTTTATGATTATCAATTATCAATTATCAATTATTCCATTATTTCAGAAGTTATAAACGGTTCATAACCTCTGAAATTAGTTGATAATTGATAATTGATAATTGTTAAATCTTTTTCGCTTTCTTACTCTTGATTCGCATTATAAACGAATAATTGCCGGGAAAATTTACGCGTAAACAGAAAATTCCGGTGTTATTAAATTATCAAACCAAGGGTTTTGTGAAGAATTTCCCGAACGTGGTTTGACAATAAAAAAGTCTGTGCGATATTCTTATCATTCGTTTTATAACGGAGGTTTGTTATTTGAAGGCATAAATTGAAAGTATTTTCTTGTAGTTAGTAGAGAGTATTTGATCACAAAC
>JANPDZ010000038.1:0-3849 GCA_031431735.1 Acidobacteriota bacterium
AATAAACACTCGACCTCTAATTCTTTACAACGCGCCAGAAAGGCATCGCGGTCACGCTGCCAGCGTTCTTCCTGGACGGTCGCCATCGCGAAACCGATCTTGACCTTGCTGCTCGTCGGCCCTGAATTATTTCCGGTCGTTGTATTTTGCGGGGACTGCAAGCACGCTGATATAAAAATTTCCGTCAGAATAATAAAACTTAACAGCTTTAAACTGATTCTAATTCAGTTCTCTCCTTAAATTTTGAAAAAGTTGTTTTGTGAATAGTAATCGGAATATTGTAAAACTTCAATGAATAATTGTTATCGTTGATATTCCAATACTTATATAAATATTACGTCGGATATTCTATCAAATTACAAGACTTTTGCGCAGTCGTCAAACAAAGTTATTTTTTCTGCTTAAGCAGGTGAGCAAAAGTTTTGCGATATTATGAAAAGTTCGTAGTCCCGCCTTTAGGCGGAATCCCGCCGCGCTTCGCTGGCGGAAAAGCCGCCTAAAGGCGGAACTACGAGCGATACGCAAAATATCTTGTTACTTTTGCTCACCTGCTTAGTTTATCTTTCGTTTAAAAATCCGAAAATCATTTGATTCAAGCGACAAAACGGGTACTCCGATATTTCCCTTTGCACTCGCTTTAATCTTACCATCGTCAGGCGGCAAAGGCGCACTGATGTTGGGCGTAATCTCCTCAAAATTGCCGTTTATCTCGACCGAACCAAAAAACGGCTGATTCGATAAATTGATGGCGACAAGAATTTCTTCATTTCCGCTTGTTCGCTTAAATGTCAAAATTCGACCTTCGTCGGAATTTTTGAGCCACTTTAAATCACCGCGCCGGAGCGCAACCGAATTTTTCCGCAGAGCGATCATTGATTTGTAAAATCGTGGAAATTCGGGACGACGTTCGGCAAATTGCCAAAAAATCGGCAGCTTTTCAAACAGTGCCGGCGAACCCGATTCGGTCGTATCACCCGTTTCCATTCCGTTATAAACAAGTGGCACACCGTCCAAAGTAAAAGCCAGAGTTTGCGCCGCCAACGCGCCTTTTTCGCCGAAACGGGCAATCGCCCGACGTTCATCGTGATTGTCGGAAAAGCGCATCCGAAGTGCGCCTTTCGGATTTTTTGCGTTATCGGCTTCCCACGTTTTGCGGATTTCATACGCGGGTTTATTGCCGAACAAAACCTCAGACAAAACCGCGTGATTTGCCCACGAATAATCGAGATCAAAGGCTTTGACAAGCAGATCGGGCGATTCCCATTCGGCAAGCCAAATTGTATCGGGCTTGATCTTATCAACTTCGGTGCGCGCCATTTCCCAAAAATCTACGGGGACAAATCCCGCGACATCGCACCGAAAACCGTCGAGATCATAATCACGAACCCACGATTTGAGCATCTCGATGATATATTTGCGCAGTTCCGCATTTTCATAATTCAAATCGGCAACATCCGACCAATCGGGAATCGGCGGAATGACCTCGCCCTTATCGTTCGTTGTGTGAAAACCTTTCATTTTCATCATCACCGAATCCCAAGCCGTGTGATTAGCGACAATATCAATAATGACCTTCATCCCGCGTTTGTGCGATTCGCTGACAAGCCGTTTTAAATCCTCCTTCGTGCCGTAATCAGGATTGATCGCGTAAAAATCCTGCACGGCATACGGCGAGCCGATCGTGCCTTTCGCCTTCAACTTTCCGACCGGATGAATCGGCATCAGCCACAGCACGGTGATGCCAAGATCTTTCAAACGGTCAAGATCCGCCGTGATCGAATTAAAATCTCCTTTTTGGGAATACTGCCGCTCAAAAATCTCGTAGATCACCGCATCTTTGACCCAATCAGGCGAAGTCCGCGCCGTTTCTTTTGAAAAATCACGGGGCGTTTGGGCAAGAGCAAAATTTGATAATAAAAGAATTACAATTGCGACGGTCGTAAGTAAATTCCGTAAAAGTTTGTCTGTCATATTGTTATTTATTCTTCTTACGTTTGGCAGTTCTTTCATCTATTTTTTTCAACATTTTTCCAAACTTGCTAAAAGTTAAAGCTTTTTCAAAATACTGTTCTAAACTTGAATGGTCATTTTGTGTGTCATATTGCTTCAACAAATCAAACCAAATTTTTGCCCCGTCAATGTCTTGTTTTTCGATTAAAAGTTCCATATTAAGCCGACACCACAGAGTAATTTCGGTAACGTGCCACAACTTTTGGTCGCGATACTTTTCGGCTATCGCAGTTGCTTCTTCAATGTTTCCATTTTTGGTTTTGTGCAAAGCTAACGAAAGTTCGGCAAAAGAATACATTGGAAAACGCGAAACTAAAGATTCGAGTTCGGCTTGCAAATCAATTTCCTCATCCAACATTAATTTTGTAGCCACCAAATTATAAAGCAACGAAGGGTGATCGGGCTGAACTTGCAAAGCCAATTCGTAATATTGTTTGGCGAGTTCAAAATTCTTTTTGTGCGTTTCCTCAATGCCTTTGCCCAAAAATTTAATTGTTTCCGATTTCAACGGATAGCCGTCTATCTCTATCGCTTCGGATGTGACCTCAAAACACGTCAAAAAAATTTCGCTTAACTCGCCTTCCCGCCATAAGTTGACTTTATTCGGAATATAATCGGCTTTAGCTAAAGCCATCGCGGCTTGATGGCGAATGGCATCCGAACCTTTTTGACCAAAAGCAAATTCTTTCAACATGTCCAATGCTTCAGGCAGATTCGACCATTCAATCAGTTCGATAACAAATTTCTTTCCGCTGAGATCGGCACCTTCCAAAATATTTGATAATAAGCCTAAAATGTTCGGATATTTTTTGAAAAACTCTTGGATTTGATCTTGTAACCTTATATCAGAAATGCTGCCATCGGAAATTTTCTCAATTGAATTGCCCAAATCATTAAATACCTTCCCCGAAATCCAATAACGAAGCGGAAACGAAAATATATTTCGCTCGTGCGGCGACAGATGAAACTCTTCCAAATTCTGTTCGGCTAACTCATCTCCGAATTCATCAAACGCTTGCTGCCAAATCTTTCGGGCTTCGTTTTGCTTACCGAGTTGATAAAAGGAAAAAGCCGCGAGATGCTTGTAAAAACCTTCATTTTCAGGCAGTTCGATCTTTTGTTTACGGAAATCTTTATAAACCTTGACAACTGATTCGTCATCGCCCAGAAACGCAAAAGTCTCGATTTTTTTGGAATAAATTAACGGACTGAAACTTTTAGTTTTTTTCAACAGGTTGGCGTAATTTTGTGCCTCATCAAGGTTGCCTAACAGGAGCGAAAACCTGGCTAAATTGCCGAGGGCGTGATGGTTATCTGGTTGAAGTTGCAAAACTTTACGGGCAATTTCGACAGCCTTTTCGGGTTGATCCACGGCATAATAAATCAAACTCAAATTATTGTAAGCAGGAAAAAAATCCGGGTATTTTTGTAACAATTCTTCGCTTTTTTTTATCGCTTGATCAAAATTCCCCTGCGCCATCAAAACTTGTATTTTCTCGTGCAAACACGCCAGAATAAAACTTTCCTCATTATTCGGCAAACCAAACACATCAAATATTGCTTCAAGGTCTTTTTCGCCAGCTTTGATAAAGTCAACGACATCTTTGGCTTTTGAATCTTCGGGAAATCTTTCGAGAAATTGTTTATAAGTTTTGACAGACAATGCGACTCGTGATCCATATGCGTAGGCTAGTGCCAAACCATACCAAGCTTGATCATCATTGGCATCAAAAGCAACGAGTTTGCCAAAAGCTTTTTGCAAAGCGGTATTCTCGCCCAAATAACCGCCCGAAACCGCAATAATTTCCCAGAAACGTCGTTCATTCGGATAAGTTTTGA
>JANPDZ010000039.1:0-17375 GCA_031431735.1 Acidobacteriota bacterium
CGACATTCAAGTTCTGAATCTTAATTTTGACCTTACTGACCTTATACTTTTAGGGACGAGTTTCATTAAACTACTGAAGCTATTTATGGATTATAGCACTCAAAAAAATGATTACAAGTTTTTTTTAATCTTTTAAAACTCAATAAAAATGGGGCTTTGGCGAAATTGTAAAATGCCGAAAAAATGAAGTTGCTGAAAATACACGACTTAAGCCGTAACAAAAAATTCACATCGGGCGAAAAAAAAGTCTGAATCATTTTTTGTCCTGACAGCGTGTGTTATATTAGCATTTTCGGGAATTGTGAGTTTGGGTTAATTATGGGTATTTTTCGCAGTTTGTTAATTAGGTTTGGGCTGGCAAATTTTGATGCGACGCGTGCACCGATCTCGGTTTTTCTGCTTGATGATGACCGTCGCCGCCACCGTTGGTTTAAGAAACGTTTTGACGGCGACGCGGTGACAATTGCCGAAACGGTCGAAGAAGCTAAAAAAATGTTGAGCGAAGACACCTTTGATGCAATTTTTCTCGACCACGATCTTTTGCCGCATCATTATGAATCAAACAATCACGACGATTTTTCCAGCACCGGCTACGCGATCGCCGAATTTCTCCACGATAAAAAAGAATTACAGCGAGCTGCGACGATCATTGTTCACACCCGCAACGCCGATGCCGCCATCAGAATGGTTGAAAAATTGCGCAAATCCGGCCGAAGCGTCGAATATTGCGCCTTTCCGATGCTCGATTTAAAAATCAAAAACTACTGGAAACGGTAAAAGTGAAAAAGTGGAAATGTGGAAATGTGGAAAAGGGAAAAAGTTGATTCAGATTTATCAAGCCGATTTTTTCACTTTTAACCTTTTTCACTTTTTCGCTTTGAGTTCGTCCAGTTCTTTCTGCGTTTTTTCGATAACTTCTCGTAAACCGCGCTTGAAATCTTCGTCTTTCGTTTTTTCAAGCGATTTATTCAACGCCGATAAATAAGCCGTTTTCAAAGCTAATTCTTTCGAAACTTTGACATCCGGTTCAACGCCCGTGCCTTCCCAATTCGTTTTTGTGATCGGATTGATGGCGCGTCCCGTCGGGACAAAGACGCCGAAATTATCATTGATCCGGACGACTCCGCCCGGATTTGCGCCGCCGCCCGTCGTTTCGCCAACAATCACGGCGCGTTTCAAAACTTTCAGATTATTTGAAAATTCTTCCGCGCCCGAAAATGTCCGATTGCTTGTCAAAACATAAACGTCTTTGTCGCCGTATTTTTTGCCCAAAACATTAGGCTTCGTCCAAAATTCTTCGGTTTTATTGGTCGGGCGAAAATATAGATCGTTGAGATGCACAGGTTTATCGCCGAAAAGATACGAGCAAATGAGCGCGACCATTTCCGGATCGCCGCCGCCGTTTTCGCGGAGATCAAAAATCAGCGCGTCGGTATTGGCAACAAAATTCATTGCCGAGGCGACGGTTTCGACACCTAGTTCAGGTGCAAAAAAACCGTTGAATTTGATATAGCCGATGTTTCCCGGCAGACGTTCAACCTTTTCAAAACCGTAATTGATGCGTTTCATATAATTTTGAAATTCGGCTTGTTCCTGTTCGCTCGGTTCGTTGTTTTGTTTTCTGACCGGAATCGGTTGCGCCGAATAACGAACGCGTAAATGCTTGTCACGGCTGACGGATTGCAAATCTTCGGTCAATTTTTTGGCAAATTCTTCCGCGCTCGTGATCGCGTCATATTCTTTTTTGCCGATTCTTTGCCGAACATTTGTTTCCATCTGTTTGGCTGTTTCGGGAAACACATAGCGGTCGTTTAATTCCTTCAAAACCGTATCAATGATCTGTGATTTGGTTGCCGAATCAACGATCATATCCGGCTGTTTTGCGTCTTGTTGAGCGCGTCCGTCAGGCGGATCGAGAACAAAAGCTGTCAGCACAAGGGCTAACAAAGATAATTTTATGATTTGTTTTTTCATTGCGTTTTACTCCTTAAATTTATGAATTGAAATGAATTAAGCAGGCGAGCATAAGTTTTGCGACATTTTGCTCTTCGTTTAGAGTCCACGCACAAGCCGTGTGCCCGCCAGCGAAGCGCGGCGGGCAATCAAACTAAAGTTTGGACTCTGAACGAAGCAAAATACTTGATTACTTATGCTCACCTACTTAATATCTCATTACTTTTGGTCTGTTGGTTAGTATTTAGAATGTTGGACTCTAAACCTTTCGGTTATTTAAGCCTTGCAACAGCAATTCTGCCATCCGCAGTGTTTTGGCTTCGATGTCCCGGCGGGCGCCGAGCTCGGTCGCCGTCAAACTGAACGGCAACAGGGAATTGGTTGCTAAAATCAACGATTCAGCTATTTCTGCCGCATCTCCCGCGACAAATTCCTTGCTTTGCTGTCCTTCTTCGATGACCGATGCGAAAATTCGCGCTTCCTGTTCAAAATAAAATTCGCGCCGCGCCAGAAAATTCGGGCGAATCGCCGACAGCAAATCGTTTAGATTTTTGGTGTAATGCTGAACGCTTTCAAACCGATGTAATACGCGTGTTTTCAGCATTTTTCGGAGACGTTCTTCCGGGGCAGAAGTACTTGTTGCAATTGCCGAAAGTTTGCCTTTCAATTGCTCGATGATCCGGTCAATGTGCGACAGCACGATCTCTTCTTTGCTCGGAAAATGCAGATAAACACTACCTTTACCGATGCCGACTTCTTTTGCCAGATCGTCGATCGTCATCTTTTGATAACCATAGCGCGAGAGCAACAGATCGGTCGCGTCAAGAATCGCTTCACGAACTTCTTTCTGTTTGACTGAACTTTTCATAACTTATGACTATTGACTGAAATTGATTTTTAGTCAACTTTTAAACGCGCATAATTTTGGATTTGTTTCAGATTTTGTAAGTGTAAGGAAACACGATAATGAAGAGTAATCAAACACGATAAACTTGGAAACTCTACGACAATTTCAGGAAATCGTCCTCTAAAAATTTGACTCAGTCAAGTTTGCGTTTCGGACTTTATCGTGTTTATTGGAAAGAATGTGTAAAAGATTTGACGGTATTTTTAATCAAAATAGTCAGTAATGTTTTTCGCCCAATCGGGTAAATTATTTTCGTGGGTGTAACAGTGATGCGTCTTTTTTGTTTCCTTAGACTCAAGACATTTTTCACAAAAAAATCTGTCAAGACACACATAATTAACACTATTTCTGCCTGCTTGCTCTGAATATTTCACAGTTTCAAGATGTATAAATTTATGATTACAATTCATAATTCAAATAAAGTTAATTTCGGCAGTCCGAAATGTGCATAAGCCTGTTTGATTAAAAGTTTTTGGCGCGATTCGGCGGTGATCGTGATGTTTGCGTAATCGCGTTTGAAGGTTTCGATCATCCGGGTGCGAACGTCTGCCGGGATGCTGACGGCAAGCGATAATTCGAGGTCCGCGGAAATCTTTTCGAGCCGGGTTTCGAGGTCGGTATCGGACATTTCAGACTTTGCGGTTTCTTTAATAAGCGCGAGAAGTTCAATCAGGGCATTCTGAGCCGCTGAATTCAGCGGCTCAGGCAGATTTTTTCTATCAAATTGTTTTGCAAAATAATCAAGGATGTCCGTTTCGACAGACGCGACATAATCGTCTAAATAATTCATAGTGTTTTCCTCAGTTGTGGGAATCTCCAAAGCCTTACCGACTTGGCTGGTTTGCCATTCGGCGAATTCTTTATCAACTCCTTTTTCAAAATATCGCAATGAGTTGATGGTATCGGTGCGTTTGGGGTTCGCGGCGATGAACTTCTTGTGAACATCATCCATTGCCCGGAAGACGACGGACAACGGAATCTGTTTGGTTTCCCACGTCTGCGCCAATGCCCAATCGAGCGGCGCGAGCGGTGTCCATCTGCCGCGAATCTTTGAAAATTCCTGCTCTATTTCTTCGAGATAATTCATTTTGCAGCCTCGTTGTTTTTGATTCGGTATTTTGCAATTTTCTTTTTACACGCAGCGCAATTATCTGCCGATTCGTCGTTTTCGTCATAAACATTTGGCCATCCCAAAAAACGCCCGTATCTGCCGCACAAAGAACGTCCGTCTTTACCGAAAAAATGATATTTACTGGTGCTTCTAAAAGGTTCAGGATCACCCCAACCCTGTTTATTGTCTTCTGGCATATTCATTACCTATTTAAAAGGACAATTCGGACATCCGACGCTGTAATTTTCGCAGTTCTCGGCTTCTTCGCTGGTGTGTCCGAAGCTCGTAGCGTGATCTACACATTTATTGGCTTTGGCAAAAGCCGTAAGTTGTTTCGGCTCGGCTTTGCTTTGAAATTCATCGGGAATTTGTCTGCCGGAAAATTTCGCAATTTGCAGCTGCACTTTTGCACTTCCGACGACGACATTGCCGACAGCAGCAATTGCATTCGCTCTTGGCGCGTCCATTGGATCGTCGTCATCCATCAGACGCTCGATTGTTTCCATCATTAAATTTCGTAAATCTTTAATTCCGTTCTTCGCCATTTTTAATTCTCCTGTTAATAGTGCGTTTTAAAAGTCCGAGCGTTTGAATTGCTTGCCTCAAATCGTCCGGGTAATTATGGATCGAATTGCGAATATACAATTCTTTCCGGGTAATAAGTTCAAGATTTTCGACCGCGCAATTGTTCGGGTTTCCGTCTTTGAACGTCAGGCAATAACCTGCGGGAATCGTGCCGTTTTCTTTTTCCCAATTGTGCCGATGCAGAAATTTCCAAATATTCGGCTCGGCAACCTTAATGACCAAATAGGAACTACAACTTTTCTGAAGAATCGTGCCGACTTCGACTGTATTGTGCGGTCTCAAACCTTTCTTGAATTGAGTTTCTGCCGAGCGTCCGCGAGTGCCGATCTTCTTACCGAAACACCAGGGTTTTTGACCTTTCACAAAACGACGCGCGAATCCGTTCTTTTGTAGATTTTCGCCCATTTGTTTATTGAGGGCGGCTAAATATTCCGGTGATTTTGTGAGACTCAGACGTCCAGCTTGTTTGTAAATTACATAAATTTCCGTCAGTAATTTTTCGGCAATTTGACGGGCAGAATGACACGGATACATTTCCTTTAATATTTCGATTCGTTCCGCCGTCCAGTCGAATCGAGTTTTGCGCCGAAGTCCTAATTTCAAAGACCACGTTTTAACGCCGCCTTCGCTGCGATTAAGAGCGGCAGCCATTTGGCGCAGCGTCATTGACTCGAAATTGTCGAGGATGAATTGTTTTTCTTTCGCGGTGAAAACTTTATTGCTTGGCATAACTATTTATTAAAAGGGCAGTCCCAATCACAATCTTCGCTTCCGGCTTTGGTGCAGAGTCCGTTTTGCATCATTCCGCAATCGTAGTTATCTCTTGCGCGTTCGTCGCATTCAGGGCAACCAATGACACCGCATTCGCATTCTTGGCGGTCATCATCTTCATAAAACTCAGGAGGATAGTCGAAATCCGCAGCCAGTTCACGCTCGGATTGTTTTATTCCACAGGTTTCACAAACAACACCGTCGCCAAACAAATTCTCAATCCAATCGTGTCCATAAGCACAAGTCGGTAAACAGACCGTCATTTCGACTTTGGACTCGTCAACGCCTTGCATCTTGGCGACGGCTCGGCGCATTGAATCTAATGCTTTAGCTGTTTCTTTTTTCATTAGCCGAGTGTTTCTCCTTTTTCCGTTGGATAACCAACCAAAGTTGCAGCATATTGCGAACCTTTTGGCAGAAAAACTTCATCTGTCCGAACGATCTTGAAGAATTTACGTTTCCCGTCCATTTGAACTTCGATAAGTAATTCACAATCGGTATCGCAGGTTTGTTCAATCAATTTAATAACATCAATTCCTTTCATTTTTATCTTTCTTCTCCTCAATAAATTCTGCGAAAGTTTCGCGCAGCGCGTCTTTGATTTGATTGTTTTTGAGACGCTCTTGATGGATTGAAGACCACAGCATTATGAACATACTCGTCGCTGTGGAAACGGCGACAGGATTGACCGTTTTGCCATCAAGAGCGTCATTCAAGACCGTCAGAGCTTTAAGATAGACGTTTTCTTCTTCCATAGTTTTTGCCCTCCCGAAGCGATTTGACCGCGAGATGATAGGTTTGTTCGAGTTCGCCGTCGCGGTTTTGGCGAAGCGCGGTTTTGATGCCGGGTTTCAAATTACTGAAGCAGATTCCGCAAAGCGGTAAGCCTGCGGTTTTTTGCTTTCCGCATTGGCAGCCGACAGAATTTAACTGGCGTTTGAAATCGTCGGAGATTGGTATTTTCGGCTGTGCGATCAGGCAAACGGATTCGGTTTCTTTGCCGTCTGCGCCGATCAGTTTGCCGACGAAAATATGGGTGACTTCTTCACCTTTTCCGAAGATTCGGATTGGCAAATTAGTCGTGTAAATTTGATTAACTATTTGGGCTGAATTCATTCTTATTTCTCCTCGATCTCGACAAAACTTTTGTAAAAATCACCGCAACGACCGCAATAAACTTCTGTTTCTTCATTGATAAAATCGGAGCATCCGCAACCCGGACATTTTTCAATTTCGTTGTCTTTGTTGACTATTTTGAAAGCATCCACTTCGTTTTCTCCTTTATGCCGCTTGGCGAATGCTGCGGATTCTTGGCTCATCCGGCAGATTTAGTTTGGAAAGAATTTGCGAAACGACACGCGGCTCTTCGATCTCGAAGGCTTCCATCAAGGCGTGGTTTGCAATGTTACCGAG
Organism: Acidobacteriota bacterium; assembly: GCA_031431735.1. Taxonomy (GTDB): domain Bacteria; phylum Acidobacteriota; class Blastocatellia; order Pyrinomonadales; family Pyrinomonadaceae; genus JAFDVJ01. Next base: position 6,741 of record JANPDZ010000039.1, read on the forward strand.
CGAGAGCGGAGTTTTGGCAATGTTGCAAATACGTTTCAGAGCGTTCGGCTCGAAGAGTGCGTCAATGTTTCCGCCGACTGCCGCGATCCGGTGCGCGAGATAATCCTTTGCGCTTTTGGAAAGGCTGGGCATTTGAACGGATTTGACGCGCTCGGAGATCTCACGGTAGCGGACATCTCTAAGGGTCGCTTCAAAAAACTGCGGCTGACCGAAAAGAACGATGCCGAGCAGACGCGAATATCCGCCGTTGGTCATTTCCCAAAAGTTCTTGAGAGAAGTTAAAACCTTATCGTTGAGCCGGTGGCATTCATCGAAGATCAGGGCAACCCGCGCATCTTCTTTTTCGAGTTGGACAAGATGCTCTTTGATGCGGCGGACACGGGCGGTTTTGCTGTTCGGGACTTTGATCTGAAACTCTTCGAGAATACAGTTGGCGATCGCTTGCACGGTGACAACATTCATGTCGAAAAATTCCGGGTAGATCAAATAAATTTTCTGAGTTTTTAATTCCGAAAGCTCACGATGAAGGCGGATCTTCAGCGCGGTTTTACCGGAGCCGATCGGACCTTCAACGGCGATCCATTTTTTGTAAAGAACGGCATCGCGGACTTGGGCGACAAGTTCATCCAAATCCTTGTTTGTGAAAAGTTCTTCGTCGCTCGGAATGCGGTCAACGTCGAACGGGTCTGCTGACAGACCGAAAAATTTAATGGCTGAACTGGTAAGTTCGCGGCGTTTAACAATCATATCTCTCTCCTGTAAGTTAAAAAGTTGGTCTAAATCTGCGTAAATTTCGGCGTCCGAAAAGCCTTTTGATTTGAGCCATTCGGGTAAATAATCTTCCATAACATCGCTGACTGTTTCATATAAACTCCTCGCGGCAAGTCCTTTTTCTACGCGGTGAAAGGTTGCCGGTGAAGTGTTTTTTACGAACCTGAAAATCCTTGAAAAATCAGCCAGCGATAATTTATGTTTCTCGCGGAAAGCTGTCAGCCGTTCTCCGAATTCGATCGGCGGCAAAATATGTTTTCTGAATTCAATTTCATCCATAATATTTAAGCAAGGCGCAGTTTCGCTTTGGGTGCGATGGATAATCCTTCGACCGCTTGGCGAATCTGCACTTCCGGTAATTCCTCTTCGCGGCTTGGGAAAACCGAGTCGAGGAATGATTTACAATCCGACATTGAAGCAAAATCTTCGCGGAAAATCTTGACCGCTTCATACCAGGAAATAAGCTGCCCGGCGTAACCATCGGCGGCGATCTTGTGCGGTGTCGGAAGTGTGTCTAAAATCTGTGAAGTGACGTTCACAGTCGGTTTTGGGAAAGTGGCAATATTGGTTTTGGGAACTTCAAATTCGGTATCAATGAACGGAATTGGCTTCGGCAGAAAGCCGATTTTGTTCGCTTCTTTTTCAAGTTTCGCGTTATCTTTGGCAAATTTCGTGAGTTCTTTGCGCGTCCGCTCGGCAATATCATCGGGAGTTGATTTGAATTCGCCCATGACATCGGGCGCGGCTTCAACCTTGATGATGTCGAATTCGTTTCCGTCGAAATCAACAAGCGTGAAAAAGTCGGCGACATCAGGGAAAATAATTGTGACTTTGTTTTTTCGAGATTGTCTGGCAACGATGTTTTGAAACTGTTGATCGGTTGGTAATTGATATGTCACGCCTTTGTGTCGGAAGGTCAGATCGCCATTGATAATGACGTTGAATTCGTCAACTAAAAACGCTGATTTCAACACAATCGCGTCAACCGTGCGGACAAGATGCCGCTGTGCGTTCCATCTGTCCATTGGCTTTTGTCCGGTTTCACGGTGTGTTCTTTCGTTGTAATCGGTTTGAATCTGGACGGCGAAGCGATTCATTATTTCCATCGTGAGGCTTCTGCCTTCAGCTAAAAATAATCCAAGCAGCTTCTCGATCTTCTCAACCCATTTGTGAGCGACTTCGACCTTGCCGGTCGCCCGGCTGTTTCCCGGAAGATGCTGTTCAAGTTTGTAGCCGCCGCAATCTTCGAGAGCTTTGTGAAGAATCATCGAAGCGCGTTTGTTGCGTCCGCCTTTGATGATCGCGTCGTTGTCGGTATAAAGAGTTTTTGGAACGCCCATTTCTTCGTAGGCTTGCATCAGGAATTCGACAACGTGCGACGAGTTGGGTTTATCAACTCCGACAAAGCGGATGAAGCGGCGGCGTGAATGATCGTCAGTCAGCACGAAACGCCAGATGCGGACGCGATCAGGATTTTCATTGTCGTGATTTTTCGAGACGTCGAGTTCGCTAACCGTAACGATCTTGCGGAGTTTGGTGTCGTACCAACGCTCTTTCGCGCCGGAAATATCGAATTGGAAAACGTCGCCCGGAGCAGCTGCTTCAAAGCGGCGGAAATTCTTACGTTTTGACAAGCGGTTTTTGCGGTTGAGTCCGAGTTCATTCATATATCTGACAAAGGTTGCGTGTTCAACAGGGATCGTATGACCGCGCTCCTTTGCGGTCAGCAAGGCTTCTGCAGGGTCAATGTTGTAAGTGATGACGAGCGATGCGGCGAATTTCAAACCTTCGTCCTGCATCACATCAGCGATGCGTTTGCCTTTGTCGGCGCGCGCCTTTTGTTTCGGTCGAAGGTCTTTCGTAATCGTGTAAATCCGGTCTTTGGAAATATTATAGAGAGCAGCCCAACGGTCAGCCTCGGCACTGATCTGATTGCGATTAGTGCAGCGTCCGATTGCTTCTCTGATTTCCTGTTTGGCTAGTTTGCCGAGTTTGACATTCATTGACATTTTGGTTAGTCCTTTAAGAATTTCGGGTGAAAAAGCGAACCGAAACAGGGCTGTTATTTCGGCTCGCTACCTGGGTTATGCCGCTTTGGGTATGTCCAATTCGGCAATGTTACGGCTGTTCAAAAGCTGACGATACATATTCGCAAGCTGTGATTTTTCGATGTCGTTCAGATCGAGCGTCGAGCGTTTGCCTTTACCGAAAACATTTTCGATAAAATCTTGATAAGCCGTCTTATCGTTCCGTTTGAGATGTCCCCATTCACCGGCCAGCGCGTGAATTTCCTTGCCGATTTTTGAATTAAATTCCTCGTCAATTCCGCCGCAAGCAATCTCGCCTGTTTTCATAAAGTTTCGATGCGCCCGGAGCAGATTGATTCCGGCTGAACGGATTGCGCGTCGCAAAGCACGCGCAAGCGCAACCGGCTCGGCTCGCATAAAATTTTCAATCTGCGTGCCGTCGTGTAATATTTCGCCAATTTGCGCTGAACCTAAATCCGATGCGGTGCGTCCATCGGTCAATGTAGCCGTGCATTTCGCCGTCACTATGCCGAGCGATTCGTTACGTTCGGCAATCCACGGATCGGTGTCCTGTAAATCAGTCAGCCGGAGACGCAGAAAATTGAGGGCTTCATAATCAAAAATAGGTTCAGTTGAATTGCCATCAAAACTAATTTGACGCGCTTCAAGTCCGTGAACTCCAACAAATTCATTGACGAGTTCGGTTTGCTCTTTACTTAGAAATTTTTTCGACATTTTATTTTTCTCCTTTGGTTTAAGCGGGATAAAACTCCCTTTAATTGAAATCAGTAAAAAACTAACTTTTTTATTCATTTTTGTATTTCTCAAACAGTTTTTTGAGTGCGGCTTGGATGGACTCTTTTTCATCATCGTCTAACTCATCAAAAGACCTGTCCTGAACATTGTGGGTCAGCATCTCTTGGTAGTAATATTCCCAGTATTCTTTGGCAATTAGCTCCCAATCCATATATTTTTTCTCCTTAAATTAATTACTCCATCAGATCAGCCAGTTCCTCGTCGCTCAGTGACGCGGTAACTTCGGCAAGTTTGTTATCGTCGGGAGCGTTTCCCGAAATATTTTTCATCCTCTTGGCGACGTGTTGGCTGATTTCGGTTTCGTCCATTTCGCCAAGTGTTTTGCGGCCGTAACCGTAGGCGTGTTCGAGCCGTGCGACGGCGGCGCGAATCGTATTGAGATACAATTGGCTTTCGTCACTTTTTTGCTGGTCAGGAATGCCTTTGACGCAGACGGCGAAAGCGTCAATTGCAATCGAAGCCGCCATCAGCATTTGATAACTCGTCGTTGCGCCCGGACGATTTTTCGCATCGTCAAGTTTTTTCTTGAGTTCCTCGACCTGTTCTTCGCCTTTTTGGATTTGCGCTCGTTGCTTCGTCGTTTTGACGTTGAGCATGGCGGCTTGGTCAGCCAACGCAGAGAGAGTTTGCAATAGTCGTGTGCGGTCAGTGAGTTCGATCTCTTCGGTTTCTTCTTCGAGGTCTTCGCCGGTGACAATGATGACCGTGCCTTTAGCCTCATCAATCTGGACGTGTCCTGCGCCGAGCAGACGACGTTGACGGTGCGAAAGTTTGAGAGTATTCATCAGATCAAAAAGGTGATCGCCTTCCTTTTCGAGCAGTTTTTCGCGGTCATTAAATTGTTTGTAAGACATTGGCGAAACATCGGATTCATCAAGAAAATCATCGAACCGGGTAAAGCCTAACGCCTCAAAATCTTTATCGTCCCGGACGGTTTGAAGGGCGCGAATGGTTTGCGCCGACAATATTTGCGCGAGCTGTCCGATCGCGCCGACTGCGCCGAGACGGATAAGGGATTTCTGTTCGCGTTCGGACGTGTGAACAGTTTGCAAATTGACAACGGCTGTTTCCGCCGCGTCAGATTTAATTTTTTCTAAATTATTTTTCATTTTCTTTTTTCCTTCCTAAAGTTGCTAAACAAAGATCGTCATAGCGATTTGAAAACCGTAAAATCTTTGCGCCTAAACTCCATTCGCTTTTCTCGTTTTCATTCACCCATCCGAGAAGTTTCAAGGTCAGCAAAACGCGCCGCGCTTTGTCCCGCGTCAAAGCCTTGTCAATTTCCGTGATCGTGCCAACGCGCTCACAAATCGTCTTGAGGGAAACCGGCTCGAAGTTTACGCCTTCGAGAGCTTCGAGAATTTTGATCGTTTGAATCGCGTTTTCATTGGCATATTGTTTTGACTTGCGTTTATTCCTCATCATCGTGGTAGTAATCTTTGCCGTGCAGCTCCATCAAAAACTGCAAAAAAATAATTCCAAGCATTAAGCAAATGATAATTTCACAACCCATCGGAAACCTCCTTCGATTTCGGATTGGGGATTTCGGATTGCGGATTTAAGTCGTTCCAAAATTCAAGTTCCAATTGTTCGGCAAAGACCGGAAAGTTATGCCTTGCGACGCGGTGAATGGTTGAAAGCTGAGTGATCGGCGCAGATTTGACGCGGTTTATCCACGATTTGAAATCTTCCAGATCGGTAATCATCCAATAACCGGACGGTTCATTCTTTCGGCTGCCGATCGGCAATAGCCAGATCGAGCGGAGTTCTTCGATAAATGAATGGAATTTACGGAGCTTGTGCGATTCCGTTAAATTAGTGTCGGCGAAAAACAGATCGAATAAATCTACACGCGAACACGGCGCGGCAGACGTGTAATTTGTCAGAACGCGAGCCAGCATAAAGCAGAGCGGATTGACCCAAAGTTTTCTTTGAAATAAACGATTGGCAGCCCGGCGCAAGATCATCGCAGCATCATTCGGCTCGGCGTGCGGCTGGCGCATCTGAACACGCGGACAAACGGCAACTTGATTGCGCGGAGTCAGCCAGATGCCGGTATCAAAACAGCGTTCGCAAGCCGACACGGGAACGACCGCCGCGAATAAATACGGTTGTTCTTGAGTTGGTATCATCGTTTTTCCTCCAATATCTCTGCGCTGAGAATGTCGGTTGATTCAATTCTGTGGCGACATTGAGCGACAATCACGGGTTCGCAATTTCTTGAAAGAGAACGTCCGGCTTCGCGTTTACCGAAGAGATGTCCGAGCGGATAACCGATAATAATTCCGCTGAAAATTAAACCGATAAAAATAACAATTATTTCAAAATCCATTACCTTTTCTCCTCGATCATTTACGCCAAAAAACTCTTTGAGCGACGGCGATTTCTTCTTGAGTCCAAACGGTTTTGACCTTCTCCAAAAGTTCGGAATCAATTTCGATAACACGCGCTTGCAGTTGGTTGATTTCTTTATTTGCTTTGCGCTGTTCTTCGATAAGCCGGATGATTTCAAAAGAAGTTCCGAATTCGGGAAGTTCATCAACCCAATGATTTAATAAATTTATTGACATTACGCAGCCTCCTTTTTGAGGGATGAAGTCTGAGGGATGACGGATGAATTCTTTTCCTCACGCGCATTCATTGATTTGATCGCTTCGACAATTTTGTTGCCTTCTTTGGTCGTTCGCGGTTTTTCGATTTTGATTGTGCGAAGACAGATGCTTTCGAGTCCGCTGGCTGTTCTGCCGGGAATGGCAAACCACAAGTCATTTATTTTTTTGAGTTGGGCTTGCGTTTCAATCGTTTTGACTCCGGTTTTTTGTTTGCGGTAATTGACTGTCCGGCGCGGCGTTTCATCGGGGTTGACGAATTTTTGCAAACGGTCAATGATCTCAACCGCTTCGCCGTAATAAAGCTCACTGGTATGATCGGTTCGTCCATTTGTGATTTCTGATGTCCACTCGCGCAGATCATCGTGCGAAACTCCGGCTTTGGCGGCGAGTCCGAACATCAGCGAATTTTGCGCTTTGGTTCTAAACTTTGGCATTTGTTTTACCTCCGATTTTGAGCGCGATGCACTGCGTTTGAACGAGTGCATTTTCAGCAATCGCCTTCATCTCAATCGTGCCTTTCGGCGACATTTCGCAGCGCAAAATTTCGGACAATGCGCAGGTTGTGACGACGATCGTGGCGGTCATTTGGTCAAGATGGTTTTTAACCAAATCAAAATCGTCGTTTAATTTTGGTATCGGGCTGGATGACATAAAATTAATCTCCTTATTCTTCGGTTTCGATCATTGCCAAACGCTGATAGAGTTCGGCAATCGCTTCGTAAATTTCCTTTTTCTGCTCGGCTTTCGGTGCTTTGGCGAGAACGCTGTTAATTGCGTCCGACAATTCTTTGTGCATCGAAGCCGGAGTTGAACCCGGCAATTGTTTGTCTAAAATCCGGGCGCATCGAGCATTGAAATCAGCGCGGACAATTTGCAATCGCAGCGGTGCGATGCGTCCGAGCGGATTCAACATTCGCCACAGTTTCGGATAAGGGTTGTCTTTTGCTAAAAGCTCGTAGATGCGTTTATCGGTGATGCCGAGTTCGATGGCGACCTCGCCAACATTCCCGTCAAACGCCTGAGTCATTACTGAATTTGGGTTTTGCATTGAAAAAATTCCTCGTTTTCGTGGTTCCGGCAAAGACCGCGAATACGCAAGGCACAGTTGAAACCCGATACAAGGAGTTGGTTGAAATCAAAGGCAGTGGCACTTTGGCGGCTGGTGCATTGGTTAAACTGGCGGCAGTTGACGGCACGACCGGCGAAAATGTCGCTGTTGCTTGGGTTAGTGGCACGGACGGATTTGAACGCGTTTACGGGGTTGTCTGGAAAGGCGGCACGACCGGTGCGACATTGGAAGTTCTGACTTTCTAAGGTTCGGAACATTAAATTTTTACAAAGGAGAAAAGAACAAATGAGTCACGGATTAAAAGGAAAGTGCAGAGAAATGATTATGCGGATGGATGCGCGTCGCCAGCAAGGCGACGACCTCACACTCCGCTCGTTTATGGCGGAAACTTACACGGATGCAAACGGTGTAGCGTTACAACCTGAACACCTGTTTGCCGAACTCGGAATCAATCCGCAGCGAACACAGCTTCAGGAAGTAATGCGCGATGAAGACACCCGGTATTTGGTGTCGGAAATCATCCGCAATGGCGCACGTCGCGGAATGGGACTCGCGCAGCGCGAACAACTCGCGGCGTTGCGTGAACGCGCATTGGCAAGTTTTGGACCGGTCACCTCGGAAGCCGGAGGCGGACAGCGGTTCATCAGCCCGGAAGTATTTCTTGACCCGATCAATCGCGGCGCGGTGCAGAATACCTACTACCCGGAACTGGTCGTTCGTGAAGAACCGGTTCCGCAGCCGCAGGTGATTATTCCGAAACTTGATTTGTCGGATGCCAAATTGATGGATTCGGGTGAAGCGGCAACGATTGAAGAAGGTTCGATCAGTTACGGGACAAAGACCGTCACACTGACGAAAAAAGCAAAGGCGATCAAACAGACATACGAATCGCTTCAATATTCATCGCTCAGTTTGCTTCAGCTTTATATGGAAGATGTCGGTCGTATGCTCGGTCATACATTAAACGGTATGGCGGTTGATGGCATCGTCAACGGCGATCAAGCAGACACATCGGAAGCGGCGGCGGTGATCGGTGTTGAAAACACGACCAACGGCATCACTTGGTTTGATATTGCGAGAGTCGCTATTCAGTTCGGTCTTTTGGGCAGAACCGGCATGCAGGTAATCGGGAACGCGACGACGGCGCTCAATTATTTGAATCTGCCGGAAGTCAAAGACAAACAGTTTCCCGGTGCGCCGCTCCTTGCGACGATGATGAAATCGCCGCTGACAATGCCCGAAGCTCTCTATGTTTCAACCAAAGTCGGAGCCAGCAAAATCGTTATTCAAGACCCGTCAACGAGCCTTGTGCAACTGACGAGCGCACCGCTACTTATCGAAACAGAAAAAATCATTATGAAGCAATTGCTGGGAACGGCGATCTCGATCACGACCGGATTTGCCAAGTTGCAGCGTAATGCTTCGATTGTCATTGACGGCTCGATCACGTTTGCGGCAAATGGCTTCCCGGCGTGGATGCAGCCGTTTGCAGGCTAGGACAAAACTTGAGTGAGTCAAGTTTCAGGACGGAAGAAGCCCAAAAACTTCTTCCGAATTTAATCAAGGAGAAATTGCAATGAGTGAACAAAAAGCACAACCGGGCGATACGGTTGAATTGAAGGATAAGGAAATAGGTTTTACCGACCCGGACACCGGATTTGATATTTCACGCGACCAGAAAAAGCAACTCGGTAAAACAATCGGTGCGAGAACGCTGGCGGCTATCGTCAGCGGCGGATTGTTAATCGTTTCGGGTAAAGCGAAAGACGAAGACAAAAAATAACGCGAAATGAAAACCCTGATTTCCGCAGATGAATTCAAAGAGCGATTCGACATCAGCGAAGATGTCGAATCAAAGCGCATTGTGCCGCACGTCGGCGTAGCTTCGCGCCGTCTGCGGAGATGGGTTTCTGACGCGGTGTATGCCAACGCTTTAACCGAAGGCGATTCTTACGAAGAATTGCAGACTGATTTGAAAAACGCCGAAGCGCATCTGACCTATCATTTTGCGATTGCCGGGTTGAATTATCCGCTTTCGTCAAACGGCATCGTGGCGACGTCAATGTCGAGCGAAGGCAAAGAGATGCGGAAATATCTATCACCGGACGAAACGGCAAAGGTTTCCGGGCAAATGCTTGAACTGGCGCGGGAAATTGCCGAGCCGTATTTGCTTTCGGACGGCACGCCGACTGCGACTTTTGAGGTAGTTGATGGCGACGATTGAGGTTGACACAAAGGGGATTCAGGAACTGGCGCGTGAGATTGAAAAAGCCAAAAAGGTTTTGATCGGCAGGTTAGCAGAGCGCGGCTATCAATTACTTCGGGCAGAAGTTCCGGTTGACACAGGAAATTTGAAACAAGGCGTTGCGCCGCCTGATGTCAACTATCAGAAGTTGCAAGCGACTTTGACGGTTTCGGCGCGTTCCGGGAGAACCGGAGCGACGCAGGGAACAATCATCGGCGCGGACGGCGAACAAAAGAAAACCGTGTCGCTTCGACCAAACAATGCTTTTAACTATGCCGAAGCAGTCGCCAAAGGACGACCGGCGATCAGTCCGAAACGCGCCAAGATGTTGATAATTCCGGTCGCCTCCGCGCCTTCCGGCGAAAGTTATTTGCTGGCTGACGGCAAGGTCTATGTTTTTCGGCGCAGTGCGGCGGCAACCATACCGAATCCGTTTGACGAACGAGCGGCAACGCGGCTTGAACTTGAAGCTGAGCGAATCGGCGAAGCGGTTTTGAGAGAGATTTTTGAGTAATGGCAAACGACGATAAAAATTATTTGGCGATGACCTTGCGGCGTGGTGAAACGAAACCGCAGGTTTTTATTTATCGTCCGCGTGATAAGAGTTTGCCGCCATTCAATCTGTCAGGCAAAACGGTCGAGATGCGAATCAAGCCAAACGATGCAAGTGAAATCGTGTTAGGTTCACCGGAAATCTCAATTACAAATGCGGCAGGTGGTGAAATTACGAGAAATATTCCGGGCGCGACTGTTACCGCTTACGATTTCCAGAACGCGCCATACACTATTTTGCTCGACGGCAAACGATTGTTTTACGGGACGCTGACGATTAAATCGCTTTATGAATGATGCAGAAGTTATTGTCCGAAATGAATATGCGATTATCGAAATCGAAGATACCGAACTGGTTGTTATTGACCGGGAAGTCATTTCGATTATCAGTGAAGGCATTCAAGGACCGACGGGTTCGCCAGGTGTGGGTTCAGCTTTCATCCATCAACAACCATCGCCGGAGGTCGAATGGATTATAAATCACAATCTCGGCGTAAAACCAATGGTAGAAGTCAGAAATGCAGGCGGCGCAGTTGGAATTGC
>JANPDZ010000040.1:0-1938 GCA_031431735.1 Acidobacteriota bacterium
AAATACTTTCAGTCCCGTCTTTAGACGGCTAACCGCCAGCGAAGCGCGGCGGTTTTCAAACTAAAGTTTGGACTCTGAACGAAGAGCAAAATGTCGCAAAACTTATGCTCACCTGCTTAATTTTCAACAATTGATTTTCGCCTTGCAATTATTATTTGAGATTTCAGATCTGAGATTTCAAATAAAAAAGAAACTAAATTTACTGAGTATTTAATTTGAGAAACAATGAAAGATTATCAGTCAATTGACAGATAATTTGAGGTCAGGAAGGACTCAAGCTTTGCGTCCGATTTGGTTGAAAAATATGAATTCCTAACTTTTTACTGACGCATTACGAACTGACCGCAACCAGCATTGACGAAACAACCTTGAAAAAATACGAGCGTTGGCGAATAACGCTCGGCAAAATTGACCGTGTTTTGACTCCAACCACAAACGATTGGTGGAAAACCGCAAAATCTATCCGTCGCCTTTATATCAAAAAAACCGCGCCCGCCAGCAAACTCAAAACTTTACAAAACGATGCTTTGATTGCGCGTTTGGCGGTTAAAAATCACGGCTTTGTTGTTACAATGGACATTGACGATTACGAAATTATTAAACGCGAAATGCCGAAGCTCGAAGTTGTTTCGGCTGATTATTTTTTCAGCTAAATTATGTCCTCAAGAAGATTTATCGCGCTTGGAACGGCGAGCCAGGTGCCGACGCGTGAGCGTAATCACAACGGCTATTTCCTGCGTTGGGACGCCGAAGGATTTCTTTTCGATCCGGGCGAAGGCACACAGCGTCAGATGATCTTTGCAGAAGTTTCCGCATCCTCGATCACAAAGATCTTTATCACGCATTTTCACGGTGATCATTGTCTCGGGCTTGCCGGAATTTTGCAAAGACTTTCGCTCGACCGCGTCGCGCACACGGTTCAGATCTTTTATCCGGCAAGCGGCGAGAAATATGTTGAGAATCTGGCGAATTCTTCGATCTACCACAATGCGGCGAAAATCGAAAGAGTTCCGATTTCCGACGAAGGCATTATCTTTCGCGGCAAAGATTACGTCATTGAATCGTATCGGCTCGATCACTCGGTCGAATGTTGGGGTTATCGGGTCAAGGAAAACGACAGCGTTTCGCTGATTCCTGAAAAGCTGGAAGAATACGGAATTCGCGGTGCCGCGGTCGGCGAATTCAAAACCAAAGGCTCGCTCGAAATTAACGGTAAAACGATTTCAGTTGCGACGTGCAGTATCGGAAAAAAAGGTCAGAGTTTCGCGTTTGTGATGGACACACGGGTTTGTGAAAACGCTTTCCGGCTGGCTGAAACTGTTGATCTGCTTGTTTGCGAATCAACTTATCTCGCGTCGGAAACTTCGGAAGCAACCGCAAACGGACATCTAACAGCAACACAAGCCGCCTGCATTGCGCGCGACGCCAATGCAAACTTGCTCGTCCTGACACATTTTTCGCAGCGTTATCAGAACATCCGCGATTTTGTCGCGGAAGCAAAAGAAATTCATCTGCATTCGGTTGCCGTTAAAGACGGCGATTTTGTTGATCTGCCGAAAAGAAAATAAAATTGGTAGATGCTCAGGTCTTTGGTTTTTGGTCTTTGGCTTTTGAAAGAAATAGCCGATCGGTGATGAATTTCTCACCAAAACACTAATTTCGCAGCGCACAAATCTATGGAATTGTGCCGTTTTCAAAACCGGGATTGACGGGTTGTTTGATGTCCGATTTTTTTGGATTGCGGTTCGGATCGTCAAGCCGCATTTGTTCGGGCGAAAGCAGATTTGTTGACGCAACATCCTGACCAACGATTTCCAATTTCAAATCGTCCACCCAAACCGCTCCTTTGCCGGAAAGGAGCGTGCCGAAAACAATATTGACCGTGTCGTTCGGAACATCGAGTACCACTTCAAACTGTTTCCAGTCGGTCGTGCCGAT
>JANPDZ010000041.1:0-3973 GCA_031431735.1 Acidobacteriota bacterium
GAAAATAAAGGAAAATGAACCAAGAACTAATTTTCAAAGAACTACAAGTTAAAAATTACTTGCTAAATTGGCGAGAAAGTAGAAATGTGTCTAGTTTTGACTTGACACCGAAGCCGTCTTTATAGATGCGCTCCAGTCAAAATTTTATGTCCGAAACAATTTTGCAAACAATCGAATTAACCAAAATCTTTACCGCCCGGCGCGGATTTTTCGGCACCAACAAAATCGAAAATGTCGCCATCAATGGCGTCAGTTTTGAAATCGAAAAAGGCGAAACGCTCGGACTTGTCGGCGAATCCGGTTGCGGAAAATCAACGCTCGGTTTGACCGTTTTAAGGCTTTACGAATCGGATGGCGGACGCATTTTATTTGACGGAAAAGATATTACAAACGCGGATGAAAAAGATCTGAAACCGATTCGCAAAGAAATGCAAATGATTTTTCAGGACCCGTTTGCCGCGCTCGATCCGCGTTTGACAATTGAGCAAATCCTCAGCGAACCGCTTGAAATCCACAATCTTGGCACGAAAGCCGAACGCACTGAAATCGCCGCCGAATTGCTCGAAAAAGTCGGTTTGTCGGGCGAAGATTTGCCTCGTTTCCCTTCTGAATTTTCCGGCGGTCAGCAGCAGCGTATCGTCATTGCGCGGGCGCTCGCGCTCAAGCCGCGATTGATAATTTGCGACGAACCGGTTTCGTCGTTGGACGTTTCGGTGCAGGCGCAGATTTTGAATCTGTTGCGGGATTTACAGGACGAATTCGGCTTGTCGTATCTTTTTATTTCGCACAATATTGCCGTGACCGCGTTTATGAGCCGCCGAATTGGCGTAATGTATCTCGGAAAATTGGTTGAAATCGGCGCGAGCAAACAAATCACCGCCGCGCCGCGCCATCCATACACCAAAGAGCTGCTCGCCGCGATGCCCGAAGCTGATCCGTCAAACCGCGAGATCGTCACGAATTTCAAACGCGAAACGGACGAAATTACCGAACGTCCGAAAGGCTGTGTTTTTTACAAACGCTGCCCGATTGCCAAAGACCTCTGCGCGACGGAAGAACCGCAACTGCGTGAGATTGATGAAAAAAGACTCGTGGCTTGTCATTTTGCAAATTAAAAACTCTTCGGTAGTGAAAGTTTCGACAAATCCGCGTTCCAAGCAATTATAATTTGATCTTCTTGTGCGCAATTGTTATATTTTGTCAGGCTGTTGTCCACACAAAAAGAGTTTTCAAAATATGCCGATGAGTGTTAAATCTAAAGTTCGCAAAGAAGCTAAACGCATCTCAAGATTGGATTTTCGGCTTTCACCGGAGAATAAACGTTTGATTGAGCAAGCAGCAATGATTAATGAACAAACTGTCAGCGATTTTGTGTTGTCCATTACTCTGCCGATTGCCCGTGAGCGGGTTTCGCAAGGGCATCTGACCAAACTTTCAAACCGCGACCGCGACATTTTTCTCGCTCTGCTTGATGACGAAAGCGAACCGAATGAGGCTCTGAAACAAGATTTCAGCGAATATCAAGAATATTTGAACTCGCGTTCCGAAACGAAATGATAAATCCTCTCTATCGTGTCGAACGCCTTCGCCGTGAACACAACCGCGACAATTTTGATTCGGGCGAGCCCAGTCTTAACGAATTCCTAAAACGCTACGCACGTCAAAACAACGAAAAAGGCTTGAGCAGAACTTTTATCACCGTATCGGAGACAGCAGTTCAAATCTACTACGTTGCCCATTTCGATTTGGGATTTGGGATTTGAGATTTCGGATTTATTCTCGAAATTAAGTTGTGAATATGTTAAATTTAGATTGAGGTGAGATTATGTCAAAGAAAAATGGAAATAAGCCGGAAGAAAAGATTCCGACTGCAAAAGAGTTATTGAAAATGTTTCCGCCGCCGAAGAAATTAACGCCGCAAGAAAAGCGTTTGGAAGAATCGTTTGAAAAAGCAATGGACGCTCTCGACAGGAGAATTAAGGAACATGGCTACCCACCCGATTTTCGACACTAGCACGGTCATCAAATATCGAAATCAGTTAAAACCTGTTCTCCGTGTGGCTTATTTTCCCTCTTTGGTGTTTTTTGAATTGGTTTCTACCTCGATAAATCAAGACGAACTGAAACTTTATTCGTCTTGGAGAAGTGAATTCAAAAAATCAGACAGAATCTTATCACCGACTGAAAATGACTTTTGGGAAACCGCCAAAGCAATTCGCCGCTTGTCTATCAACAAAATCGCGCCGCAAACAAAACTCATAACCTTGCGAACAGACGCACTTATCGCCAGACTTTCCATCAAACACAAAGATTCTTTTATTGTTACGGATGACGTTGACGATTTTCAGATAATCAAACGCGAGATGAAAGAATTGCAAGTTATTTCGGCTGACGAATTTTTTGCTTAAAACTGTTATAAAAATTGGTTTAATCTAAAATTTCGGCTCTGATGCTCCAAATTTATGAAACTGATGAGCGGCAATTTGTTTTGTTCGCTCATCAATTTTTTACGACAATTAATTTTGGGTGATGAACTAAAAGTAATGCTTCGATACATCTTGACCAGAATTGTAGGACTTTTCGGTGTTTTAGTCATCGTCTCCGTGCTGACGTTTGCTTTGATGCACACGGTTCCGGGCGGACCGTTTGATGCGCGCGCGCTCGAAAAACAGCAGATGATTCCCGAAGCGATCAAACAACAACTCAACGAAAAATACGGTTTGAATGAACCCGTTTGGAAACAATATCTGCTTTTTGTCAAAAATGCCGCGTTGCTTGATTTCGGCTATTCGATGACGTATCCGAGCCGGACGGTGACAAGCATTTTCCGGCAACAGTGGATCTATTCGCTTGAATTGGGACTTTTGACGCTCGTTTTTTCCGGCATCGTCGGTGTCGGCTTGGGAATTCTGGCGGCGGTCAAACCCGATTCGATTTTTGATTATTTTGGAACAAGCGTTTCGATTCTGTGTCTGGTCGTGCCGAGCTTTGTTTTTGCGATTCTTTTGCAAGTGATATTTTCGGTCTGGCTCGGCTGGCTGCCGACGGGCGGTTGGCGGACACCGTGGCATTGGATTATGCCGACGCTGGCAAATTCGCTTGCGCCGATTTTGGTTTTGCAGCGTCATACGCGGGCGAGTATGCAGGACGCGATGAAGTCGAATTACGTCCGCACGGCGCGTGCCAAAGGTTTGAGCAAAACGCGGATTTTGTTCGTCCATGTTTTCAAAAATGCGCTGATTCCGATCTTGACCGTCGGCGGACCGCTGGCGGCAGGATTGATCGTCGGTTCGTTTTTTGTCGAGAGTATTTTTCGCATTCCGGGCATCGGTTTTTATTTTGTCACCGCCATCGGCACCCGCGATTATCCGATGATCATGGCAACGACGATGATTTGGACTTTGATTATCAGCATCGCGTATCTGCTGACCGATTTGCTTTACGCGCTGGTTGATCCGCGGGTGAGTTTGGTAAATGAAGAGTAAGAAAATTTTGCCCGCGAATAAACGCGAAAAGGCGCGAAAAAAAGAAAAAAGAAGAAAAAATAAAATTGGAAGAGAAAAGGGAAACAATATACTATGAGGAAATTCTACGGAATATAAGCAAAACAGAAAAAGAAAATTTGAAATTTTCTTTATTTCGCGTATTTTCGCGTTTATTCGCGGGCAAAAAATAAAACTAAAAATTATGAGTGAGATTATCTACAAAGATGAAAGTTATAAAATTATCGGGGCTTGCTTTGAAGTTTATAAACAAAAAGGATTCGGATTTACTGAGCCAATCTATCAGGAATGCTTGGCGATTGAATTTGAAATTCAAGGTATTTCATTTATTGAACAACCGGAAATTCAACTTGAATACAAAGGTAGAAAATTAAAGCAATTTTTCAAACCGGATTTCATTTGCTATGACAAAATAATCGTCGAAATAAAAGCATTATCGGATTTAATAGATCAAAATAAATCTCAAACAT
>JANPDZ010000042.1:0-6388 GCA_031431735.1 Acidobacteriota bacterium
GTGCGCCTTCAGGACGATTTCGGACGCTAGTGCTAAGTCAAGGTTGAATTGACGGGTTGATTCTGCTTGTCAGAACCAGGAGCGGTAGCGACTTGGTAAGTTTTACCCGCTCGCTACCGCTCGGGGTTCTGACACGTTGCCGTCAATTCAACCTTGACTGAATACTAGATCGCATTTGCAGAAATCGAAACCGAAGGCTTTAAGATTAATTGGAGATAATGGCGAAAAGATCAATTTTGTAGTTTTTCTATTGTGTTTTTGGCAGGATAATTTGATTTTGTCCGGATGCAATTTTATTTTGGAATTCCCATAAAATCAATTTATTAAATTGCCAGATTACCTTTTACCTTTTAAAATAAGAATAAATTATGGTTAGACGAATAAACCTCAAAAATGCTAATGTTGCGCGTTCAAATACGATTCGTGATATTAATCGTCAAATTATTCTTAACTATGTTCGTGAAGAAGGTCCGATTTCACGAGCGGACATTGCCAAAATTACCGCTCTCCAACGTTCGACGGTTTCATTAATCGTCGAGGGATTACTAAAAACCGGATTAATCGAAGAGGTCTATGGTGAATCTTCGGGCGGTCGTCCGCCGCAATTGCTTTCGCTGAGAACTTCGCACGCGGTCGCGATCGGGGTTGATCTGGGCAAGAAAACCACCATCGTGGCAACCGCCGATTTGAGCGGGCGGCTACTTGAGCAGGAAGAATTTCCGACCGACAAGGATTTCGATAAAACAATTGACCACGTGATTGAGATCGCAAATCGTTTTATCAAGAAAAACGACGGCTCGATCGAAGGAATCGGAATAAGCTTGCCCGGAATGGTTGAATCCTGGACGGGCGACGTTTTAATGATCCCGCATCTCGATTGGCATCGTCCGAAAGTTGCCGAAAGCGTTCGGAAGGGAACCGGATTGCCGGTCAAAATCGAAAATGATGCCAATGCCGCCGCGCTTGCCGAACTGTGGTTCGGTCGTCCTGAAATCAACAATGTCCGCGATTTTATTTTGGTCTGTATCACCAACGGAATCGGAACCGGCGTGGTTTTCGACGGACAGATCTATCGCGGAAAAGGCGGAGTCGCGGGCGAATTCGGGCATATGACGATCGGCAGCAATGCACCGATCGCCTGTGCCGCCGGAAGCTATGATTGTTGGGAGGCGTTTGCTTCCGAGCGTGCCGCAGTGGCGCGTTATGCCGATTTGTCGCAGAAACAAAACGGAAGCACGAAAATAACTTTTGCCGAACTCGTTGACCTTGCGCTCGATGGCGACAAAAAAGCCGTGACGGCATTAAAAGAAACCGCGCATTATATCGGAATCGGGATTTCCAATCTTATTCAAGGATTATCACCCGAAGTGACGGTTGTGACAGGAACGATCGTTCGCGCTTGGAAACTGATTGCCGACGAAGTCAAAGCGGCGGCGGAAAGCAGAATGTGTCAGGGTTATCCGTCCGTCAATATAATGGCTTCGACACTCGGTCCTTATCCGACATTGATGGGGGCGTTCAGTTTGGTGCTTGCCGATAAATTTGCATCAGTTTCGATTACCTAAAGCCAGATTTTTAATAGACATTATTTGAAATAAAACAAATTTTCAATCGCCGAAGGTGACAAATTTAATAGCGGCGGGGCAAGGCGAGAGCGACACCCGCCGAACCTGATCGAAAAAATGGCTCGACGCTGAAAGCGTCGCATATCTGCTGTCGGATGTGCGACGCTTTCAGCGTCGGAAAATTTGCGCGTTGCTGACGGCGGGTGTCAATCGCTAACGCTCATTTTACCCGCCGCTATTAAATTAGTCGCTTTCAGCGACCGGAATCCGAAAAATTCTTTCCAAATTGTTATTTCCAATCATTACTGAGCGGCATAGTTTTTGCTTACTTGAAACTCATCAAATATTTTAAGATTTTTGCCCACGCGCATACACGCGCAGGCACGAAAACAAGAAAAAAGATTTGGTTAAAAAGATTTTTTTTCGTTTCTTTCGTGTGTGCGCGTGGGCAAAATTTCTTAGTTTTCAAAGTCCTTGCAATTTTTAGACCGCTCAGTAATGATTTCCAATAATGTCTAATCATAATTTTCCGCTAAATTTGTTTCGTCTGAACAGCGAATCGAAATCGCCGTTTGCTTGAACGCAACTGTTGGGCATAAAATTTATTCTTTGCAATTATTGTCAAATCGCATTTAATAATTGCATCCAGATTAACGCGCCGAACGATCTATAATATTAGAAAATGATTGCTGAAAATTTAATCGGATTTGAAAACATACCGCAAACGCTGCCGCATTTTTGCCTTGAATCTTTTCGCCGCCACAACAAAGTGGATGCTTTAAGCTACAAACTTGAAAATGTCTGGAAACATCTTTCGGGCAGCGAGGTCATCGAAAAGATAAAAAATATCGCGCTCGGACTCGCCGATTTGGGCGTCAAAGCCGGTGATAAGATTGCGATAATTTCCGAAAATCGCCCTGAATGGTCATTGACCGATTTGGCGATTCTTTCGTTGCGTGCTGTCAATGTGCCGATTTACACGACGCAGGCCGTCGAACAAATTCGTTATATTTTGGAAGATTCGGGCGCGAAAATGCTTTTCATTTCGGGCAAAAAGCTGTTCAAGCACGCGCAAATCGCGGTCGAAAGCGTCGAAACCATCGAAAAAATAGTTTTCTTTGACGACGATTATTTGCTGGAAGGCGATAGCCGCGCGATCAAACTTTCGGACATCGAACGGCGCGGCAAAGAAGCCGATAAAATTGATTCGCAAGCCTTTGAAAATTTTCTCGAAAAAATTAGTTCCGACGATTTGGCGACGATCATTTATACTTCCGGCACGACCGGCGAACCGAAAGGCGTCTTGCTCACGCACGAAAATTTTGTTTCAAACATCGTCGCGATCTCAAAAGGTTTGCCGATCAAAACGACTGACCGTTCGCTGGCAGTTTTGCCTTTGTCGCATATTTTTGAACGGACGGTTTTTTATGTACTTTGCACAAACGGCGTGGCGATTCACTATTGCGCGGCATTTGATCAGCTTGCTTCGCATCTCGCGGAAGTCAAACCGACGATCATGACGGCCGTGCCGCGTCTTTTCGAGCAGGTTTATCACAAGATCGTCAAAAAAGGCAAAGCCGCGGGCGGCTGGAAAACATCGCTTTTCAATTGGGCTTTGGAAATCGGGCAGGAATATTGGGAAGCGAAAGACACGCGCAAGAGCATTTCGCCGCTTCTGTCGGGCAAACACGCCCTTGCGAGTAAATTGGTTTTTTCAAAATGGCGCGAAGGCGTTGGCGGCAGCTTGCGATTCTTTGTTTCGGGCGGCGCACCGCTTTCGAAAAAACTTTCTTACGCCTTTTGGGCGGCCGGCATTCCGATCTTGCAAGGCTACGGAATGACCGAAGCCTGCGTAACTTGCGCAAATCGTCCCGAAGACAGCAAAGTCGGTTCGATCGGCACGCCGTTTGACGGAATCGAGATGAAGATCGGCGCGCAGGACGAGATTTTGATTCGTGGGCGTAATGTGATGCAGGGTTATTACAACAAACCCGAAGAAACTGCCAAGGCTCTGGATGCCGAAGGTTTTTATCACACGGGCGATGTCGGCTATGCGGACGAAGACGGACATTTTTATGTGACCGACCGTTTGAAGGATCTGTTTAAGTTGTCGAACGGAAAATATGTCGCGCCGCTTCAGGTTGAAAGTCTTTTAAAGCAATCGTCGCTCGTTTCGCAAGCCGTCGTCGTCGGTTCGGGCAGAAAACAAGTCGGCGCGCTGATCGTTCCCGACTGGGAAACTTTGAAGGAAACACTCAAAGACGAAGGCATCAAAGCCGAAGGCTCACGCGAAGAACTTTGCGAAAATTCCTACGTTATCAAACGCGTTCAGCGAGATGCCGTTGATTTGACACGCGAACTCAGCGATTACGAAAGAGTCAAAAGAGTTTATTTGCTGCCGCGCGAATTTTCGATTGACAAAGGCGAAATGACGCCGACGCTCAAAATAAAACGCGGTGTGATTGACGAAAAATACGAAGAAGCGATTGATGAAATTTGCGGCAGTTAAGTACCATCAACCCTAAAAACGCTTTTGGGCGTGATGGTTGAAAGTTGAGAACCATCCAAATAAATGTAACTCTTTGTCCAAGTCGGGACTGCGCCCGTGAATTCCGTGTATTCGCTCAAAGTCGTGCCGCCGTTTGAAGCAAAGATTTTCAAATAGCCATATTGGTAATCCAAATCCATCAACCGCGCATTCGTTGAGCCGTATTGAAAGGCTTGCAACATTGTGCCGTCAGTTTGTTTCTTAATGACTCGTAAACGGTTTGCCGCGTCATACTCGAATTTTATTTGATTGCCGTCCTGATCAAAACCAAGCGTTTGATTGCCTGCCGAATCATAGGAAAAACCGCTTGACGTGATACGGTTGTTTGTCGAATCGTAAGTCAAATTGGGAATGCCGTCTAAAGGAATCGGGGTATTGTTAGCCGCCACGCCCGAAGCCGTCACGTTTGTGCGATTACCGTACCGGTCGTAAGAGTAATTCTGCTGCCAGAGATTTCCGGTGCTTCCGCCTTTAGCTTTTGTCAATCGTCCGAGCGCGTCAAATTCATATTCGCGGTTTTTATTGTTGTCGAGATTATTGATGATTTTGGTTAAATGTCCCGTCTTGCCGTTCAAGTTGCCGACCGCATTGTTGCGATTGTAATCGTAGCTCAAATCGAGCAAGGTTTGTCCGCTTTTTTGCACTTTTTGATTGGTCAGCAAACCTGTTTGCGAATCGAATGTGTAGTTTTCGGTGACCTGATTTGTTCCTGCCGCGCCAATTTTGATTGAAGTAGTTTGGTCTGCCGCATTATAGACGATGTTCCCGGCAACTTCCGTGTTATCAACTTTCAGAGAAGTCAAACGGCTGGCGACATCGTATGAATTTTGCACCAATTTGCGCGGATTGCCCGCCAAACCGTAGGCGTGACAGCGAGAATTGAACATTCGTTGAAACTTTTCAAATTCAATTTTTATTTGGCAAGTTCTCCATAACGATATACTCGTATGACCTCACCGCTTTTTTTATCGACTACAACATAAGGTTTATTGTCAAGACAATCAGCACAATTTGAAACAAAATGAACTTCCCAATAATCAATTCCTTCTTTTACCGATGTTACCTCGAAATTCTTTAAATCGACTCGAGTTGACATTTCACCTTTCGCGATTAAAATAGCAGTTTCTGATGAAACTTTTCTGTTTTCAAGACTAGAAACACGATTATTTAAATCGTTGGGCGCGTTATTGTTACAACACCCAAACTGAACTAAATTAAAAAGCAAAAGCAATATTAATGAAATTCTCATTTAACGTGATCCTCCACAGGTTATATTAGGTCCGACTGTTCTTACTGTACCCCAAATCTGTCCAGGTTTTAATTTAGGGTTATTAATTCCCTTCGGATTATCTTCATACGTTACTAAATTTGGTAATCCGCTGGCTTTTGAGAGATCAAAAGGTCCGTTAGCTGTATCAGCGTCCGCCTGACTTATTCCAGAGTTGCCAAAACCTTCAATATTAATTGTTTCTTGATCTTTAGTATTGTATGGATGGGTATGGGCAAGAGCAATCACTCTAGCTCCCTTTATTTTCGGAGGATTCCTTAGATTAATTCCACCTTCCGATCTTCTTGATATGTCAACTTGTTTGAAAAAGGTAGAACCGTCCCTATTTTGATAAATCCATCCTCCATTTTCTAATGCAGAAGAGTCTGTTCTATGACCGGATTGATAAGCTAGTAAATCTACTAATGTCTGCAAGTACCTATCAACCAAAGTCTGAAGGCTGACGCACAATTTGCTACTATTCGTTCTTTTTCGTTTTTTGATTTTTTGTTGAAGATTATTTGCTACTGCTCCAACTCCATAAAGTCCGGCGGATATATATGTCCCAATTCCAACACTTATCGCACCTATTTCCGAACTTATTGAAGCCGCTCCGATGAAATTATTGATTTTTGAGAGAATTCCGAGAAGTTTTGCCCAAAACGGTGATAATGTTCCATGTGAAGCAGCAATACTTAATACAATAACTGCAACCGTTACAGCGATTGCAATCCACTTGAAGGCTTTCGCAATCCATTTAAATAAACTTCCCCAAAACAAACCTAACGAGTCAGTATGATTTATCGGATCGTTTCCGCAATAAGTGTAGAGATTCAAAGTCTGCGGCGCAGTCAAACTAACTGCCTGCATTTTTATCGGATCAACCTGTGTAAATCTGCCTTGTTTCGAGTCGTAAGTTCGATTCACCGCATAATCCAAACCTGTCCTTGTGCTTCGTTCGTAACTTGTAAATCGCTTGCTTTCGGCTTTCGTGGTTTCGGCATTCAA
>JANPDZ010000043.1:0-14565 GCA_031431735.1 Acidobacteriota bacterium
AATTTACCACCCCAACTACCTGCATTTAATTCAGGTAAAAATTTCTCTTAAAGTCATCTTGTGTTAATAACATTGGACGCGCGCCCAATTTCTTGGTCAGCTAATTTTGTCTAAAGTCCCTTTTTTTGTCTAAAGTCGAGTAATTAAAGTAATCCGATTGGCTCTCAATCTTATTTCTGGTGACAACAGTATTGAAAAACAAATAGAACTTTCAAACAAAATAATCTCTCTTCTAAAAACTGAATTGAAAGTTGAAGATTTTGATGAAGATTTAATTTCAACTGAAGCAAAAATTCTTTCGGCAATTTTTTCAAAGATTGATGCAAGATTTTCCGACTTTGAAAAACATCTCAAAGAAATAACTCCGTACACAAGATTATCGCAAAGCGAACTATTTACTGGAAACAATGCAGGAATTTCACTTGAAAGCGAAATCAAAAAAGAAATTCTGTCTTCGGATAAAATCAATTTCCTTGTTTCGTTTATCAAGTGGACTGGAATAAGAATTTTCGAAAGAGAATTAGTTGAGTTTACCGAAAGAGGCGGGCAATTAAAAGTGATTACCACTTCTTATATGGGCGCGACTGACTTGAAAGCAGTCGAATATTTATCGGGACTAAAAAATACTGAAATAAAAGTTTCATACAACACGGATAATGAAAGATTGCATGCAAAAGCGTATCTTTTTTTCAGAAACACCGGATTTCATACAGGGTACATTGGGTCGTCAAATATTTCCCGCTCGGCACTTACAAATGGTTTAGAATGGAATCTTAAAGTGACAACACAAGAAGTTGGACACATCATTGATAAATTCCAAAAAACATTTGAAACATACTGGCATGACAAAGAATTTGAATCATTTAAAAAAGGACAGTATACCGAAAAATTAAGACTTGCTCTTAGGTCAGAGAGGATTTATGATAGAAATAATCCGGCTGCTTACTTTGATATTAAACCGTTTCCATTTCAGGAAGAAATCTTAGAAAAATTAGATACAGAAAGAATAATCCACAACCGTTTTAGAAATCTAATTGTGGCGGCAACCGGAACTGGTAAGACAGTGATTTCAGCATTTGATTTCAAAAACTTTAAGAAAAAATATTCAACAGCCAGACTTTTGTTTGTTGCCCATAGAAAGGAAATACTGCAACAGGCACAAGCAACATTTCAAGGGATTTTGAGAGACAATAATTTTGGAGAATTATGGGTTGATGGAATTGAACCTGAGAGATATGATTGCGTTTTTGCCTCTGTACAAACACTGAATAACAGAATTGATTTGCTAACCCTTTCAGAATCATTTTATGATTTTGTCATTGTAGATGAAGTTCATCACATTGCAGCGTCAAGCTATCGTCCGATCTTAGATCGGTTCAAACCCAAAATTCTTTTGGGTTTAACTGCTACTCCCGAAAGAATGGATGGAGCGGATATTTTAGAAGATTTCTGCCAAACGATTGCGGCTGAAATCAGATTACCGGAAGCATTAAACAGAAAATTGCTTTGTCCCTTTCAGTATTTCGGAATTACAGATAGCGTTGATTTATCTCATGCAAAGTGGCAAAACGGGAGATACCAACCAAGTGAACTAACGACAATTTACACTCAAAATGATCAACGGATTGGAGAGATTATTGATAACCTTAATAAGTATTTGAAAGACATAAACGATGTGAGAGCACTCGGCTTTTGCGTTACTCAAGAACATGCTCAGTTCATGGCGGAGAAGTTTTCTCTTGCTGGTTTGAAAGCAGATTATCTAGTGAGTACTAGAAGTAATTTAAGAGAAGAACTTAAGAGAAAGTTTCAGGGCAAGGAAATCAACTACCTTTTCGTAGTTGACATTTTTAATGAGGGAATTGACATACCCGACATTGATACTGTTTTGTTTCTGAGACCAACAGAAAGCCTAACTGTGTTTCTTCAACAACTTGGAAGAGGATTAAGATTATCAGAAGATAAAGAGTGTTTGACCGTTTTGGACTTCGTCGGCAACTCAAGACCGGAATATGATTTTGAAGGAAAGTTCAGAGCGTTAGTTGGAAAAACAAACACTTCCATTAAAAAAGAAATTGAAGACGATTTTCCTCATTTGCCTTTAGGATGCGCAATTATTTTAGAGAAAAAAGCAAAAGATTGTATTCTTGAAAACATTCGAAATGCAACTTTGTTGAATAAAAGGCAGCTTCTCAATAAAATTCGCAACTACAAGCACCAAACTGCTTTACCTTTATCACTTAAAAACTTCTCAAACTTTTATCACATTCCATTGCAACTGATTTACAAAAAGGGAAATTGGAAACGGTTATGTGTTTTGGCCGGAGAAATTGAAGATTATCCAACAACGAATGAGAGCGAAATTTACAGAGCTATAAGCAAGAAGTGGCTATCATGTAATTCAAATTCTTACTTCCAATTTGTTTTATCCTTAGCCGAGAAAGATTTCAATATCAATTTCAATGAACTTACTGAAGAAGAAAAATCAATGTGTTTGATGCTGCATTATGATGTTTGGCAAACAGAAGGTGGCTTCACTTCGCTTGAAGAAAGTATTAGAGCCATTGGGAAAAATAAAATACTAACGACCGAAATAGTTGAAGTTTTTGAAATCCTTATTGACAAAATTGATTTTCTTGATAGAGAAATCAAACTTCCATATCCGCAACCTTTAAAGCTTCACAGCAGATATACGAGAGATCAAATCCTTGCTGCCTTTGGGAAAAGCACTTTTAATAATAAGTTTAATTCAATGGAAGGTGTCTTAAATATTAAAGAGAAAAACACAGAAATACTGTTTGTCACATTAAATAAATCTGAAAAAGATTTTTCGCCAACAACGCTTTATGAAGATTATGCAATCAGCGAAAAACTTTTCCATTGGCAAACACAAAATTCTGTTAGTCCAGAAAAAGGAAAAGGATTAACCTACATCAATCACCTCAAAGAGAAAAAGCGAATTCTACTTTTTGTACGGGAAAAAAATAAAGATGAGTATGGAAATATAATGGCTTCAGTTTTTTTAGGTGAAGGAAAACTACGTGAACATTACGGCTCAAAACCAATGAGTATTAAATGGGAATTGAATGAGCCCATGCCCCCTTATTTATGGAAGGATTCCGCCAAAATGGCTGTTGGCTAATTTGTGGGATGGTGACAGTTGCAGGATTGTTTAACTTGGAGCGTGACAATAGCAAGAGTCTCGAAGGTTTGTTGTACTTTTGTGCAAAACAAAACGGCCGAATCGTTTTCCTTGCGGACGGTTCGACCGTTTCTATTTAGTTGTAGGAAAGGGCGGCTTAAGTTGTCGGTTTTTTCTTAATTCATTATCGTTTATATGAATCTTGCTAAATCAATCTTTGCTAGATTTTGCGTTTTATCCCTTAACTCTTTCCCGGCCGCCGGTTAATTTAAGATTTCTTTTTTTACGGCATCTCTTTCACCTCTTTTTTCTTCTTGTACGTCAAACCGGATTTGCGGTTTGATTTGCGGATGTAGCCGAATGCCTCGTAGAGCGCGCTGTCTTTGCCGAAACGATCGTCGCTCAAGATTCCGAGAACGATCTTTTCGATCATTTTCAGCATTTTATCGTCTTCCGATTCGCGAAGCGCGATCTGATCGGTTCGGATCGTGTCAACTTCCGCAAGCCGTCGGCGCGGTGCCATACATCGTTCCGCTTGCGGAGCGATTTCCGCAAGTCCGAGATTGTTAAATTTGGCATCGGGCGCGAGAGTGCTTAAAGCATTCAAAGCGCGTTCGATGATTTCTTCATTGTGTTTTGGACTTTTTCCCATAATTTTATCCTCAAAATTAAAAGAATCCGGATCGAGGGTTATCTCAATCCTTGAATAAGACGAATAGCCATAAGCGATTTGCGTAACTTTATCAAAAAACCATAAAAAAATCTTAACGATCGCGATTGCCCATTCGGCGACCGTGATCGCCAAAAAGAAGATCGCTATTGCCATACGGGAAATCGCGTTCGCCAAAAGGAAAACCGTGATCGTCAAAAGGAAAATCGTGATCGCCAAAAGGAAAATCGCGATCTTTACTTCGACGAAGGCGTTCGGCTTATCGGAAATCGCGATTTTATTCATTGGAAATCGCGATTTGCCGCATAGCGATCGCGTTCGACCGTTTGGCGAGCGCGATTTTCCTTTTGACGAGCGCGTTCGACCGTTTGGCAATCGCGTTCGACCGTTTGGCAAGCGCCTTCCCGATCTTCGCGAAGGCGCTTGCAGAGCCGGAACGGAAAGTGTTATTTATGCGAATCAAGCGTCGAAAATCGGTGAGCTGAAAAGTTTTTTGCACATCCGACATTTAGTAAGCTTACGGAACGCCGTCATCTTGACGGCAATGAACGCGAGCGTTCACAATTCCTTTGATAAAATTCAATAGCGGGGCATTTTACATCGTTTGCACGATGTGTGCCGGCAGGTCGGCCGGCGTTCCGTTAAATTCTCTTGTTCTCAATGCACATTTTCCTGCCGGAAAGCGTATTATTCTACAATTGGGAGTGGAAAACGGTATAATCAACGATATCAAATGCTTCAAAAAAAGAGAGAGCACCCGCTCGAAAAAACTAAATTGCATCCGCGCAACCGGCATCGCGGTCGGTATGATTTTAAAGAGCTGATCGGCAGTTGTCCGGAATTGGCGACGTTTGTCGCGTTGAATATCTACGACGATGAATCCATTGATTTTTCTAATCCGGAAGCTGTCAAAATGCTGAACAGAGCCTTGCTGAAACATTTTTACGGCATTGAGAATTGGGACATACCGCCGGATTATCTTTGTCCGCCGATTCCCGGCAGAGCCGATTATATTCATCACATTGCGGATCTACTGGCGAGCAAAAACGGCGGAAAAGTGCCGATGGGCAGCAAGATAAAGTGTCTGGATATCGGAGTCGGGGCAAATTGCGTGTATCCGATCATCGGGAATAAAGAATACGGCTGGTCGTTTATCGGTTCGGATGTTGATCCGGTTTCGATCGCGAATGCGCGGAGAATTGTCGAACAAAATCCGCATTTGCAGGATGTTACTGAATTCAGATTGCAAGCTAATCCAAACGAGATATTTAAAGGGATCATCGAGGCGGATGAATTTATTGACCTGACGATCTGTAACCCGCCGTTTCACGCTTCGCTCGCGGAAGCGCGGAGCGGAACGCTGAGGAAATTGTCGAACCTGAATAAAAAGAAGATCACCCGAGCGGCGCTAAATTTCGGCGGACAAAACCGGGAGTTATGGTGCGAAGGCGGCGAAGGCAAGTTTGCCTCAAACATCATTCGCGAGAGCCGTTTGTTTGAAGGCGCGTGCTTTTGGTTTTCAACCGCGATCTCTAAAGAATCGAATCTCAAAAGCGTTTATGCGATCCTTAAAAAGGTTGAGGCGGTTGAAGTCAAGACAATCCCGATGGGACAGGGAAACAAGGTCAGCCGCATCGTGGCGTGGACCTTTTTTAACGAAAAACAACAGAAAGTCTGGCGCGATTTGAGATGGAATCGCCATCGGGGTTGAAATTCTCAATAATATCTTTCATTCCAAGATAGATATTGACCGGTTTATAAGAATAAATTAACCGCCGAGACGCTGAGGCGCTGAGAGAAAAGACAATAACTTTAGGCAGATTTTCTTAAGATCAGCGCACTTTTGAGTTAATCGGAAGTTTGTCAGTCAAACATTGTTTCAAAAAACTCTGCGTCTCTGCGTCTCTGCGGTAAAAAAATATTTAGGAAAGCTGTCTAATGATGCCTTAGCGGCCAATCAACCGGCTCGCAATATTTTCTTGTTTCATCAATTTATGGACAGGAAAAGTTTTACCTTTTTCAAGATAAGGATCAAAGAAATTCCACGTGACCAAACCATCTTCGCTTTCCGGTTCGAGCAGATAAAAGACCAGTCGTCCAAGCGGTTGAGCCGTCCGGACGAGAATTGTACCACCGGGAAACGTCATTTTCCCGGTGCTGTATTTACCCGTGATCTTTGCTTCGAAATGTCCCTGAAACAGCCGTTTCGATCTTTCGACCGTTTCAATTGCAAAACTGTCAACTTCGGTCGTTAATTCGGAAGTCAATTCTTCGACCGTCACGCCGTGTTGAAGCAATTTTCCGACCAGATCTTTATCGTATTTGAAAAGATAGGCGCGCGGCACTTTGACGCTTCGGGTTGCCGCAAACATTCCGAGATCTTCCATCTTCAGCGGCGTGAATTTATCTTCGATCATTGCCGTCATTTCCTTGCCCGAACGCGGATTTTTGACCTTTTCAACTTCACCAACCAAAATCTCGACAGGTTTTGGCAACGCGATAGGCTTAAACGCGACACCAAATTCGACCGGCTCATTGCCCAAAAAGCTGCGCACCGTTTCATTGTCTGCGGCTTTGGTCAGTTCGACGATCTGAGCCGCATTGACGGCGCAATATTTGAAAATTTCTTCGACGAAACTTTCGGTTACTTCAATGCGCCGTTTGAAGGTCAAATAGCTGTAAGCTTCGGAAAGAATCGTCAGACGGTTGCGAAGTCCGCCGTAATTTTGCCCGATTCGCGGTTGCTGCGTAAAGGCTTCCCAGGTTGTCTTTTCGCCCGGTTTGGGTTTATTTGAAAACCCCGTAAAATTGCCGTAATAATAAGTGCGGAATTTATGATTCCAGTACATCGCCCTGGTGATCGCGGGCATCATTTTCTCGCGCTGGAAATTAAGAATGCGCGCGTCGGTATTCGGATTTAGCGGATGCGAATAGGTCAGATGATAGGCGTGATATGAACCGTCGGTTGTGTGCAGATCGACCGTCACGTGCGGATCCCAACGATTGAAAAGATTGACCAATGCTTGAGCTTCGGGCGATTCGAGCTTGATATAATCGCGATTCAGATCGAAACTTTTGGAATTCTCACGGACACCGACTCCGCCGATTGGACCATTTTGGGCGGTACGGTTGTTCATACTGATCTTTTCGTTACCGTCAGCATTGTAGATCGGCGCGAGCAGGATCGTCAGCCTTGAAAGAAGCAGTTTAAGATCGCCAAACAAAATCCGCCGCGCGAGATGCTGAACGGCTTCTTTGCCTTCAACCTCGCCGGCGTGAATATTTGCCATAATGAAAATGATCGGTTTGCCCGCCCGTTTAGCTTCCGCCGGTGTCGAGATCGGCGGATCGGAGAGAATCATCAACGGCAGTTTTCTTCCTTCCTGCGATGTTCCGAAAGTTTCCATTCGCACCAACGGACTGCGTTTTTGCAGTTCGGTCATAAACGATACGACATCGTCATAACGGCTTGTTTCTTCAAAATTGGTCGTTTCCGCACGAGATTTTAAGTCAGTCGGGGTTTGTGCAAAAACATTGAATGCAAAAGCGAAAATGAAAGTTGCGATAAAGCAAAAACGGGTTGAAGGCATTTAAGTATAGGTCTCCTGAATTGTTGGTGTGAGTAGTTTATCAGAAAGTATCAGAAAAATAACCACATAAGCAGGTAAGCATAAGTTTCGAGATATTTTGAATAGTTCAGAGTAACGGCTTAAGCAGTGAAACCGCCAGCGAAGCGCGGCGGTTTCTCACGCATAAATGCGTTACTGCGGAACAACCATAATGTCGCAAAACTTCTTCCTGCCTGCTTAGTTCTACTTTGTCAGATTAAAAATTTGCCGCGGATTTTCGCGGAAACATGCAGATTTATCCACGAAATCAGCGTTAATCGGCGGCTAAAAAGCTTCTTTTTTCAACCTTGAGTTTAATCTGACAAAGTAGAAATAGGTGTCAGTGCAAAAATGATGAAGGAAAAATACATGCACAATCGAAACACGAGGATCCCCAATGGTCTCAGAATCGCATGGATTTCTTCTTCGTGCTTCCGACATATAAATGTCAGTAGAGAAACAGGAAAGATCCATGTTGGTATTGGAATAATCCAAAGCCAAGAGTAAGGAATCAAAAAAGGACTGGGGCGGACATTTTTTAACCAGAACCCATCGTTAAATGCCGACGTAAAGGCTAACGTTCCAACAAAGCCAGCAAAAAGATAAAAAGCCGAAACGCCCGCCATCTTGGTCTTTATGTTCATTTTCTTCCTCCGCTCAAATGCTACTGCCGCATTTGCTGAAAGTTTATCAGATAAGAAAATCATTGTAACTCACAACCCATTGAGTCGGTTTCAATGCGTTTCCAAATTTTAACAAACTACGAATTTATTGTAACCTAGTGTTTGAAAAACAATAATTTGTCTTATTGATTCCAAAAGTGAGTTCCAAGCACATACAAACAGATATTGGATTTAATTTAACAGAAGCGGAACTGTATCCGACAACTTAAGGTTTTTCAAACACTAGAATCAAATCAAAATTTAAAGCTATTAAAAAGAAAAAGTAAATGTCAGAAGCAACTAAACAAAATATAACAACTAGAGTAGAAACCGATTCGATGGGCGAAATCCACGTTGAATCGGATAAATATTGGGGCGCACAAACCGAGCGCAGTTTGCATCATTTCAACATCGGATTTGACGTGATGCCGCGCGAAATGATTCGGGCGTTGGGCATTTTGAAAAAAGCTGCTGCGATTACTAACAATGAACTCAAAGCGGACAAATTGACCAAAGAAAAACTTGATTTAATTATTCAAGCGGCTGACGAAGTTATCGAAGGAAAGTTGGACGCACATTTTCCGCTTCGCGTTTGGCAGACTGGTTCGGGAACGCAAACCAATATGAACGCCAACGAAGTTATCTCAAACCGCGCCATCGAAATTGCGGGCGGCGAAATGGGAAGCAAAAAGCCGGTTCATCCGAATGACGATGTTAATATGTCGCAGTCTTCCAACGATACTTTCCCAACGGCGATGTATATTGCGGCGGCAGAAAGACTTAGCGCATTGATTCCAACTGTCCAAACGGTTCACAATGCGATTGATGCCAAAGCCAAAGAATTTGCCGATGTGGTCAAAATCGGACGGACGCATTTACAAGATGCTACGCCTTTGACCGTTGGACAAGAATTTGGAGGTTGGGCGAGTTTGATTGAACGCGACATTACCCGTCTGCGACAAGTTCTGGATGGTTTGCTTGATCTCGCAATCGGCGGAACTGCGGTAGGAACGGGCTTAAATGCACATCCACAATTTGCCGAAAAAGCCGCCGCGAAAATTGCCGAATTGACGGGTTTGCCTTTTCGCGCACATCCAAACAAATTCGCCGCACTTTCCGCGCACGATGAAGTTGTTTTTGCTTCGGGTGCGTTGAAAACTTTGGCTTGTTCACTGATGAAAATTGCCAATGATGTGCGATGGCTGGCTTCGGGACCGCGTTGCGGGATCGGCGAACTCGTCATTCCCGAAAACGAGCCGGGAAGCTCGATCATGCCCGGAAAGGTCAATCCAACCCAATCGGAAGCGATCACCATGGTCGCCGCGCAGGTCATGGGCAACGATGCGGCGATCGGTTTTGCCGGTTCGCAAGGCAATTTCGAGCTCAATGTTTTCAAACCCGTGATGATCCATAATTTCCTTCACTCGGTTCGCCTTTTGAACGATGCCTGCAAAGGTTTCGTCGAATTTTGCGTTTCCGGCATTGAGTTAAATCGTCCGCAAATTGACAAATATTTGAATGAATCACTGATGCTCGTGACTGCTTTGAATCAACATATCGGTTACGACAACGCCGCGCGCATTGCAAAAAACGGACATAAAAAGGGAATCAGTTTGAAAGAATCGGCAATCGAATTGGGCTTGCTGACCAGCGAACAATTCGACGAATGGGTAATTCCCGTTGATATGACACATCCTTAAAGTTTTGTGCTAAAATTCAAAATATGGATGCTTTAACTGTTCCTAAATTAGCTGTTTCGACCGAAGAAAAAGCCATTTCAACTGTCAATCGTTGGTTGCACAAAGAAATTGGAATGGCTCTTCACGCAACAACTGCACAATTTAATCGTGTAACTTTTTGTTGGCATTTGCCGATTGAATTAGCTTACGCAACAAAGGGCAAATTGGGCGTAATTGGCGATATTTATCTTCATGCGGCGACAGGTGAATTTGTTGGATTGCCCGAAGCCGAAGATTTACGCGAAAGGGCGGAAAATTTGGCAAAATCCTTTGGAATTGAATGAAACTTACTTGGTTTGAACAAGAAACTCCAACCTCTTGCATAGCCGCTTGCGTCCGAATAATTGCAAGCGGGTTTGGTCAAAATTATTTTGAAAGCGAATTACGACAAATCCTTGGAAATCCGATTTTGGGATTAACGCTATCAAATGCCCGAAGAAAACTAAATGAAACAGGCGTAAAAACTGAGCTTGATGACGAATTAAATTTGGACGATTTACGTGATTTAACCCGCCAAAATATTTTCCCGATTGTTGGGATTGAGCGACATATTCTCGGCTATCAATCAGCCTCACACGCAGTTGTCGTAGTAGAAGTTACAAGCGAAAACGTCTCCGTTCTCGACCCGCTGGAGAATGAACAGCCGAAAACTTTCGGACGTAAAACTTTTGAAACAGCTTGGAAACTTGCCGGAAAAGAAGCCTTGCTGATTTTTTTCAATCTCCGAGAAGAAAAGTTTAGATGGCGAGACTTTTGATAAATTAGTGAAGCCCGAAGAACTGATGCATCCGTAAAATCTTGTTTAGAGTTCAATTTTTAGTTTGATTAAATCATTTGCAAATTAAAGATTGAACTCTAATTTTTATCTGTCGTCATCGCGGTCGCGCTTTCTTTGAGACTCTAAAAGTTTTAGACTTTTGACGAAAAATAGGCTTGACAAATTGAAGTGAAATTTCTAACTCTAACTAAAATAAGGGCTAACTTTTGTGGTCAAGAAGCCAAACAAATTACTGAGAGGCTTTTTTGCACTTTTAGGAAAAACGCTTTTTGCGACAAAAGTGCAAAAAAGGTCTCAAATTTACCAACTTTGCCACAGATGTTTAGTTAAAGTATGTAGATACAGGTCTTAGCTATTTTGCCAATTTCCAATTTCGTCCAAAGTCTAAATTAGAATTCGATTATTAAAAGACTCAATAAATTTATAAACAGACTTGAATTGGTAAGCGTGAAAGTCGGTTCGACTTGCCTGCATCGCATAAAAAATATTGGAAAGATTCGAGGAAATTTTATGAAAAGTCAGAATTCGCGCTAAATCGCCGATTTTTCCAAACTGAAGATTTTGCAATAAATCCTCAATTCCGGTTGGATTTGCCCGAAGTGGTACGAGGTCATCTTGAGGCACAAATTTTCGGTCATTGATACCGATTTCTATCTCAACATAAACTATCGAACCAAAAGTTTTAGTTTTTCCGGTCGTAATTCCGCGAACCGAAGGATTGGAAATTTGTTGAACGGCTTGATTGCTTTCAGCGAGAGAAATTTGCGTCATAGTTTGACTCTTAGATTCAATTCAAAATGTCTTTCATACAGAATTATACTGAATTTGCCAAACTTTTCAAATGTTTTTACATCACGGTTTCGGTTTCATCAAAAACCGGACGGATGAAATCGCCGGTTCGCAAGGGAATTTTGAACTCAATGTTTTCAAACCCGTGATGGTCCATAATTTCCTGCATTCGGTTTGTCTTTTGAACGATGCCTGCAAAGGTTTCGTCGAATTCTGCATTTCCGGCATTGAGTTAAATCGTCCGCAGATTGACAAATATCTGCAAGATTCATTGATGCTCGTGACGGCGTTAAACCAACATATCGGATATGACAATGCCGCGCGCATTGCAAAAAACGGACATAAAAAGGGAATCAGTTTGAAAGAATCGGCAATCGAATTGGGCTTGCTGACCAGCGAACAATTCGACGAATGGGTAATTCCCGTTGATATGACACACCCGTAGTTTGAGGGATGAAGGATGAAGGATGAATTGGAGTTTCTTATTCATCCTTTTTCCGTTTGATGAAGGATTGATTGCGGTTTCCGGTTTAGATGCAGTCTTTCGGGGTTGCTACTGATAAAGAGCTATGTTATACAAATATAAAGTTTAGCAAGCGGCTGTAAAGATTTAGTGAAGCAAAAGTCTTTATACTCCTACGTCATTATAATTATGCTGGTTATCCGCGAAACACAAATGCAGGTCTTTGACGATTATGCCTTCCAACAGTTTATTGACGATATGGTCATCGAACTGCGGAATGATTATCCAACACAAACCGCAGAAATGCCCGAAGAAGATCTGCGGCAGATGATCAAAGACGGCACCGACCGCGCCGAAACATATGATGTTACAACAGTCAGCGATGTTCGGCGATTTTTGGGTTGTATGCTGCTGCTCGGACAAAATTTCGATAACGAAGATCAAACCGCCTGGGCAGGCGAGATTCTGCGCGATAAAGATATGAGCGGTACGTTAAAGATGGATGAGATTGATGACCAGTTGAATTTCAGATCTGTGGAGAAAGTATAGTATGCCCCGACTTAAACGCCCGCTTGACCCGAAAGCCGTCGCCAAAGCCGACGCCGAATTGGCAAAGGAAACCGGTGGCCGTCAATTGACGATGGATCCGAAAGATGCCGCTTTGCGAAAAAAATGGAAGGCTGCCTATCTCGCGGCAGGCGGCAAAGAAGCTAAAAATTTCAACGCTAAACCAGCCAAAAAAGCCGTCCAAATTTGTCCGAAAACCAATTGGATCGAAGTCGAATATCTTTATGCCGACAATCGTGTCCTGAACGATAAGAGCAAAGGTGTCAAAGGCGCGGTTTGTATTGTTACGACTCCCGACGGGGCTGAACTCGCCAGAGCGACAACCGACCAAAACGGCTTTGCGCGGATTGACGGACTTCCTAATGATGTTACCGCAGTCAATTATTGGTTCGACAAAGATCCGCCCAAATACGAAGTCTATGACGAATTTAAATCTAAAAAGGGCATAACGTGGGAAGATGTCAAGGATGTTGCGAAATGGATCGGTGGTGCTCTGGCAGGAGATTTTAACGAAGACCAAAGCATCGGACAGATCGTTGTCGGGACGGTCATCACGCTGATTCCGGTGGTTGATCAGATCGGCGATATTCGTGATATTGTTGCTGCCTTAAAAAAACTTGTTTTTGATAAGCGATACGATGAAGCCGGAGTTTGGTTTGATTTGGTGATCACGATCATCGGTTGTATTCCTGAAGTCGGAACAGTCATTAAAGGCATTCTCAAAACCATCAAGAAGAGCGAGAAGGGAATTAAACTGGCGGAACTTCTTCGCAAGTTAAACTGGGTTGGTAAAGGAAACGCCGTCAAATGGCTCAAAAAGCTGAGCGGCGAGCTGATTACTCACGGTAAAACAGCCGCCGCCAAGATCAAGAAAATTCTCGACGGGCTCATTACTAAATTAGAAACAGTCAAAAAAGTTGCGACCGAAAGAATCGCGAAGAAAATTGACGAAGTACTGGATTCGATCAAAGAGGTCAGAAAGCGCGTTGATGATAAGGTCAATGAGATAATCAACGACCTGAAAAAACGTCTCGATGACATTCTCGCTGAGAGTACCGAGAAAGTGGAAAAGAAAGGTAACACTCAGAAGAAAAACACTCTTAAGCAAGAAAAAGAGGAGCTAAAATCAGTTTCGCCGAAGGCAACTAACAAGATGCAAAGCATCTTGCCTAAAGGCAAGTCCGATCCTAAGCGTGTAGAGGAACTTAGCTGGAATCATGAACAAAAGAAAATAGATCGCGCCGAAGGATTAGCAGGAGAACGCTACGAAAGAGCAACAGGTCGGAAACTTGAGAAACCAGATGTGGAGGGCGCAGACTTTCTGGATCCGGAAGTTGGTCCGATTAGCATGAAAGGACCACTTGTTAACAAGAAGACCGGAGAACCACTCAAAAATATTAATAATGAAATGGTAGATGGGCTTGGTAAATCGGTCGCAAAAGATGTTCAATTAAACAGTGCTACGAAACGAGTAGTTGTTGATACAGCAGGGATGTCTTCAACACAGCGCGATCAGTTGAAGAAAGTTATTGAGTCAGAATTAGCTAAAAAACCGGGCGGAGCAACCAAGGAAATTATATTTGTCGAGTAAGGTAAAAAATATGGGACATTCTTTTATTGATTTTCGA
The DNA here is from genome assembly GCA_031431735.1 of Acidobacteriota bacterium. Taxonomy (GTDB): domain Bacteria; phylum Acidobacteriota; class Blastocatellia; order Pyrinomonadales; family Pyrinomonadaceae; genus JAFDVJ01. Next base: position 14,047 of record JANPDZ010000043.1, read on the forward strand.
GACAAAACGAAAATGATGTCAGATGGCGACATTATCATCGTCGCGTACGTTTTAAATGACGTTGCTCAGAGAGGTTCAATTTCGTTTGAACTAACTGAAAACGTCAAAGCATTACTCAATTCTTGGAATAATCTAATTGATGTATATGCGCCGGGCTGTCTTGACCTCAATCTCAATAAGTTTATTCTAACTGAGTCAGACCGGCGATCTTTGTTGAGTTTAATTAAGTCTGCAATCAACACTATTGAAAGTTTTGGTTCTAATGTTTCCGGAAACTATTTGAATAGAATAGTTGATGCTCCGGCAATTCTTGTATTTTATGATAGACCGACGGCAGAAGTTCTTGTTGCGTTTGACAAATTCACGGAGTTGCTTAAAAACTCGACTTTAGACAAAAAAAGGGACTTTAGACAAAATTAGCTGACCAAGAAATTGGGCGCGCGTCCAATGTTATTAACACAAGATGACTTTAAGAGAAATTTTTACCTGAATTAAATGCAGGTAGTTGGGGTGGTAAAT
>JANPDZ010000044.1:0-3776 GCA_031431735.1 Acidobacteriota bacterium
CCGCATAATCCAAACCTGTCCTTGTGCTTCGTTCGTAACTTGTAAATCGCTTGCTTTCGGCTTTCGTGGTTTCGGCATTCAAGGCAGTTCCAAATGGTAAAGTCGTTTGCTCATAACTTGTTCCCGCCGATTGATTGGTAACTGTTCTCGTTCCCAACAGGTCAGGGTGATTGTATTCGGTTGTTTCTCCACCTGCGCCGTTTGGTGTAATTGTTGAAAGTTGCGAGTCGCCAAGATATGTGTAACTCTTTGTCCAAGTCGGAATTGCGCCTGTGTATTCGGTATATTCGCTTAATGTTGTCCCGCCGTTCGAGGCGAATATCTTCAAATATCCGAATTGATAATCCAAATCCATCAAACGGGCATTCGTTGAGCCATATTGAAAGGCTTGCAAGTAAGTTCCATCGTCTTTTTTAACGACTCGCAACCGATTTGCAGCATCATACTCGAATTTTAACCAAGTTCCATCTTCGGCTTTCGCACGGATTTGATTGCCCTCCGAATCGTATTCAAATCCGGTGGTTGTGATGCGATTGTTGGCTGTGTTATAGGAAAGATTAGCAATTCCATCAAGCGGAATCGCACTGCCGTCGGCAGCAACACCAGTCGCGGTTACGCTTGTTCTGTTGCCGTAGCGGTCATAACTGTAATTTTGTGTCCAGAGATTGCCGGTGCTTCCGCCTTTCGCTTTGGTAAGCCGTCCAAGCGCGTCGAATTCGTATTCCCGATTCTTATTGTTGTCGAGATTGTTGATGATTTTCGTCAAATGTCCGGTTTTGCCATTCAATGTGCCGATGCTGTTGTTGCGGTTGTAATCGTAGCTCAAATCGAGCAGAGTTTGATTGCTCTTTTGCACCTTTTGATTCGTCAAAAGTCCGGTCTGCGGATCAAAAGTATAGCTTTCCGTAACCTGATTCGCGCCCGTTGCGCCGATTTTGATTGAGGTTGTTTGGTCTGCCGCATTATAGACGATGTTTCCGGCAACTTCCGTGTTATCAACTTTCAGAGAAGTCAAACGGCTGGCGACATCGTATGAATTTTGCACCAATTTGCGCGGATTGTTTGCCAAACCGTAGGCGGCGGGATAACGCACATCCGTAACGCGGTCGAGCGTGTCGTAAAGATAACTGACCGTCATCGGATAACTCGCCCGATAATCAACCGTCTGCGTGTAATCCGAAACTCTGCTTTCCGTGTCGTAGCTGAAATTTTCCGTCAGCAGTCCGTCGGTTCTGATTTGGCTGAGTCTGCTCTTGTCGCCCGCAGTCATATACGAATAAGTAACCGTCGGCGCGGCGTAAATCGTCAGATTCGGGTCAAGCGGTCCCGACAAATCATAATTCACCGTTTGCAGACGATTGAGCGGGTCATCTGCGCCGCTTATCTGATACGAAAAGTTTGTTTTGACACCTGGCGCATCGGTTTTCGTCGTCAGATTTGACCGATTATCAAAGTGTGAATTGTCTTTCAAATCTTTCATTCCTTTATTTTACTTGCATAAGGCATACATTTGCAGGGTAATTGAATATTAAAATAGTTAGCAATGTTTGAACAAAAATTTACTCCTTTACAAAAATCCTCACCCTTTTCTATATCATCTATGTTATAGCTGGTAATCGTGGGGAATATTTTAGAAAACCGTTTATTGTCAATAATTCCTTCAACAATAAGAAATGAACCATCTGGGTTAGAACTATAATTTTCAGATTGAGACAAATCTTTAAGCGAAAAGATTTCACTTATGTTAACTAGTTCATGTATCTTACTTAAATATTTATTGTTCAATTGTTCATCATTCGATTGAACTAATAACTTTTTTTTATTATCGGTCGTTATCAAAATAACAGAAAAATTCCGGTTATTACCAATGATATTTACCCCTTCAGTTCCGTGAATACTAAATCCTGTCCACAGCCTTAGCTCAACGCTAATATCTTTATTCTTTACTTTATTTACTGGGGATAATCCAACAGTTCTTTGTTTTTTTCTTAGTTCGCCATAAATATTTTCGGACAATTTATTAACATTAACCTGAATTTGTTCTTCATCAAGCCCAGGAATTAGAAAGGGCGGTGTCGGCGAAGGTGGGGAAATTAGTAAAGGTAATGCCACTTTATTTGAATTTACTTCAACTTTTTTTGATTCAATGTAACCGCAAGTGATAAAAAATAAGCAGAAAAGTAAAAGTATAAGAATCGTTTTCATTTTTTTCTTTAAAATCCTCCGCTTTTAACTACTATAACAACGTTTCAACAGCAATTCTCGGTTTGGAAAATATGATTGAAAAATCAGTTATTCAAGCAACTTTTTTAGAGTTTTTGGCTAATTATTTTGACAAAAATGCTGAAAACTTCTCAAAACATGCTCGAAACAAGTAAAGACTTTAGGTAAAATTCTTTTTTGTTCATTTACAGGTCTTTTCCAAATTGTCAAACCGAGAATTGCTGACGTTTCAAGTTTGGCATAAACGAAGCAACAAAAATATTTTCCTTAAACTGAAGCGATTTATATTCTAAAAACCCTTTGAAATATAAATCACTTAGTAAAAAAGATTTAATAAACTACCCCACTAAGAAATTTCTCGATTATTAGATTTTGCCGCCAAGAAAGCGCGAACCAAAGTTGAAAAGAGTTTTATATTAGCTTCTAAACTTAGCGGATTTGGCATTTTGGTAATAAAAAATTAAATGGGGTATGTTATTAAATCGCTTTTACTTAGGTCGTTGAAAACTACATATCTTCTCTTTTGCATTAAAAACAGTAATAAAGTTTTTAGACACAATTAATCCATATTCATTGAGAGCTCGAGAAACTCCTCTGTCTCCTGGAATTCCGCTTGGGTAATTAGTAGCCCAATTCCCCGAAGGATGTGTGTGCCACCAAAAAGCAATTTCTTGTGTATTATTGGACAATTTGCTTGCCCAAGTTGCAAACTCTCCTCCCCCATTTGGTAACGTACCACCTAATTGATATTCGAATTCACCTATACCACTTTTAAATCTCAGCGGAATAAGGTTTCTACCACTGGTGGTTTTAGCTCCCTGCTTAAGAGCTGCGGACGTAAACTGTAAAAAGACACCGCCAGTCTCGTGGCTTTGCGGAGTTCCATCCTGGGAATCTTTGTATCCATCATTAAATTCTTCTTTTACATAATCTATATTTGCAACAGCTATGAAGATAGAGCAAATCCTATCTCGCTCTATCTGCTTTTTCGATTTCTTTCCTTCAAAATTACTTGCCACAGCGCCCACACCATACAGTCCGGCAATTATTCGACCTGACAAGCCTACCGAAATAGACGCAATCGTGCCTCCCGTAGCAGTTCCTGCGGCAAAATTGAGAATGATTGGCGAAGTTTTTACAGATATTCCTAGATATTTTCCAACCAGTCCCAAGATTTTTCCTAAAAACGCCATCGCCGCGCCGCCCGAATGAAAGACAGCAATGACAACTGCCACCACTGCTACCGCAATCACGACCCATTTCAGAATTTTATTAACGACATTGAATATCTTGCCAATCCACTTGAATAAACTTCCAAAGAACAAACCACTTGCGTCAGTATGATTTATCGGATCATTTCCACAATAAGTATAAAGATTTAAGGCCTGTGGAGAGCCAAGACTTGACGCACTCATTTTTATCGGATCAACCTGTGTAAATCTGCCTTGTTTCGAGTCGTAAGTTCGATTCACCGCATAATCCAAACCTGTCCTTGTGCTTCGTTCGTAACTTGTAAATCGCTTGCTTTCGGCTTTCGTGGTTTCGGCATTCAA
>JANPDZ010000045.1:0-8555 GCA_031431735.1 Acidobacteriota bacterium
CTTTCGGAGCATGTTTTCAAAATAAAGTTGATCTAACAAAGTAGAACTAAGAAACTTAAAAAACAGAGTATTTAATTCTTTTTTCGTGTTTTTCGTGTTTTTCGTAGGCAGAAGATTTTTCTTCAACTTTTTACTCCTTACGAATAAATTACCTTTGCGTCTTCGCGTCTCTGCGACTTTGCGTTAAAATTAACTCTTTATGATTGAACGCTACACTTTACCCGAAATGGGCGCGATCTGGTCGCTCCAAAACAAGTTTCAAAAATGGCTCGATGTCGAAATTGCTGTTTGCGAAGTCCATGCTGAAGACGGAATTATTCCGTCGGATGCGCTCGCAGACATAAAATCGAAAGCGGCTTTTACGGTTGAAAGAGTCAATGAGATCGAAAAAACGACTGATCACGATGTCATCGCCTTTACGACAAATTTGGCAGAAAACATCGGCGATGCGGCGCGTTTCGTGCATTACGGATTAACATCGTCGGATGTTGTTGACACGGCAAACGCTCTTCTTTTGAAAGAGGCGTGCGACGTTCTGTTGCCGAAAATTGACGCGCTTCTTGAGGTTTTAAAACGCCGCGCTTTTGAATTCAAAGACACGCCGCAGATCGGCCGGACGCACGGCATTCACGCCGAGCCGACATCGTTCGGGTTGGTTTGGGCATTGTGGTTTTCGGAATTCAAACGCAATCGGGAAAGACTCGAAAAAGCAAGGAAAATGATTTCGGTCGGCAAAATTTCGGGTGCGGTCGGCGCGTTCGCGCATCTTGCGCCCGACGTTGAAGAACGAGTCTGCGCAAAATTGGGCATTGCCGCAGCGGATGTTTCGACGCAGATCATTCAGCGCGACCGTTACGCCGAATATCTCTGCACGTTGGCGATCATCGCGTCTTCATTAGAAAAAATCGCGCTCCAGGTTCGTCATTGGCAGCGCACGGAAGTCCGTGAGGCGCAGGAAAAATTCAAGACCGGGCAAAAAGGTTCGAGCGCGATGCCGCATAAGCGCAACCCGATCCTTTCGGAAAGAATCTGCGGAATGGCGCGCACTGTCCGCGCCAATGCGATCGTCGGACTTGAAAATATTGCTTTGTGGCACGAACGCGATATTTCGCATTCGTCGGCGGAACGCATCGTTTTGCCAGATTCATCAGCCGCGCTCGATTATATCTTAGCGAAAACGACCTCGCTGCTCGATACTTTGGTTGTTTATCCCGAAAATATGCTGAAGAATCTGAATCTGACGCGCGGACTGGTATTCAGCGGTCAATTGCTTTTGGCTTTAACACAAAAAGGCGTTTCACGCGAAGACGCATACGTGTACACGCAACGCAACGCAATGAAAGTTTGGGATGCGCAGGTCGGCGATTACAAGGATTTGGTAATGCAAGACGCGGATATTTCTTCTAAACTTACGCAAGAAGAAATTGCCCGCGTCTTTGATGTCACACATTACCTGCGAAACGTCGAAAAAGTTTTCAAACGAGTTTTTGGTTAAATTATTTTGACCATTTTTCAGCCATTTCGCCGATAACGGGAAGTTTTACATTTTCTCCTTTAAACGATTTGTATGCGAGGAAGATTAAGCCCGCAAAAAAAGCTACCCAAACAAGAAAGAAAAGAATCCCGACTATAGAAGTTAAAATGCCTGATATAAATATGGTTATGAATATCAAAACACCAAAAACAACCGCAGGAATAATAAAAGCGACATGGTAAAGCAAAGATTGAAAAGCATGAAAGCGGACCCATTTATTTTCTTTTTCTATAATTATTGAAATAATTGCCACAATACCGATAATGTAGCCGATTAAAGCCGTAATATTAGAGTCAAGCCCCAAAGCGGATTTACCGCCAGACATATTTTGCATTTTTAATTCTCCTTTTAATTTGAAAAAAATTATTTCTGATTGCCAGACTTGGCACAAATATATACGAAGACGAAGAGATTCACAAGAATTCGCGTAACTCTTTACAATTCTTTTTAATAATTTTTCACAACAAAAATTTTTTCAATAGGTTTTCGTAACAAAAGTGGTTCCGAGATTGTCTCCGATTCGTCGGCCGGTTGTCAGAACCATAATTGTTTCGACGAGAAAAAGAATATTGAGCGGAATCATTAAAATAATCGCGGCGATCCAGCCGAGATAAGGAATGGTAAAGACAAACAGTACCAAATAAGCAAAGTAAACAATGTTTCTTTTGACCGAATCAGCCCACTCAACCGGCGTTCCGTCCGTTTTTTCAACCTTTAATCCCATCGCTTTTTTTCCGATGCTCTGCCCGTTGCCCATCAAAATATCTCTCGAAATAAAATACGCGACAACCAAAGGCGTTCCGATCAGACTTATCAGAGGCAGCACCGCTAAAATTATCAAAGGAATAGCAATCAGCCCGTCAATCATCAAGGCGACCCAACGAATCAGCAAAATCGAACTGTCGGGTTGCGGTTTGGCATTCGCATTGGCGTTATAATGCTGCACATATTCATTCGGTCTGCCCATTTCGCGGTTGGCTGACGGGTAAGAACCGGTTGTCATCAGCGGCGCAAACGGCGATTGATTGATCGAGATCCAATTTGAATCGCCGACCCGTGCGATCATATCTTCTTTGGTCAACAGACTTTGCGAAACCCATTGCCGGACTTCCGTGGCGGTCATTGGACCGACCGACTGATTATTGCTTTTGCTCAAAACGAAATATTGTTGTTCCACTGTGCGCGTTGCCTCCAACTTTGAACTTTTTGATTTTGTCGAATCAGGCGATTCATTTTACACTATAAGCGAGATAAAACAAAGATTTTTTTTGAGATCAAATGAAAGCAAAAGTATATGTGACATTAAAACCGAGTGTGCTTGACCCGCAGGGCAAAGCGATTCATCATTCGGTCGAACTTCTCGGATTTGAACAGATTCAGGACATCAGGCAGGGCAAATATTTTGAAATTGCGCTTGATGCGGATCTAACCGAATCACAAGCCAAAGACGCGGCGGAAAAAATCGCCAAAGATATTTTGGCAAATCCCGTCATCGAAGATTACAGAGTAGAAATAGTTCAATAAATGGTTTTTGGTCTTTAAGATTTATTTCAAATGCAAATCAAGAGTCGGAAAGCGAAAAAGATTTATCAATTATCAATTAACTTCAGAGGTTAGGAACCGCTGATAACTTCTGAAATAATGGGTAATTGATAATGAATAATTGATAAAGCGATGAAACAAAATGCTCGCAACCTCCCTATTTTTCTACTCTTGATTGGCGTTTCGAGCATTGAGATAAAATTTCAAAGACCAAAAACCAAAAACCAAGATTTATGAAATTCGGAGTTATAGTTTTTCCCGGTTCAAATTGCGACCACGACGCATATCACGTCATTTCAAAACACGTCGGTCAGCCGGTTGATTTTATCTGGCACAAGGAAACCGATCTGAGCGGCTATGATGCGGTCATTGTTCCCGGCGGATTTTCGTATGGCGATTATTTGCGGTGCGGTGCACTGGCGAAATTTTCGCCCGTGATGACGGCGGTCAAAGAGTTTGCCGCCGAAGGGAAGTTTGTTTTCGGCATCTGCAACGGTTTTCAGATCCTTTGCGAAGCCGGACTTCTGCCCGGTGCACTCATTCGCAACGAAAATCTGCATTTTATCTGCAAGCACGTTAATATCAAGGTCGAAAACAGCCACACGCCCTTTACGAGCGAAACGCAAGCCGGCGAAGTTCTTTCGATCCCGATCGCGCACGCCGAAGGAAATTACGTTTGCGACGACGCGACTTTTGACGAGCTCGAAGAAAATGATCAGATCGTCTTTCGGTATTGTGATGAATCGGGCAACGTGACCGCGGAATCGAATCCGAACGGCGCACGTTCGAATATTGCGGGAATTTGTAATCTTGACAGAAACGTGATCGGAATGATGCCGCATCCCGAACGCGCCTGTGAAGGACTGCTTGGCTCAAACGATGGAAGAAACATTTTTCGTTCATTAACAAAAGCAATTGCCGAAAATGTTTTGTAGATAATTTTGTTGGCTTGTGCAACAATCTCGGATAGGAGAATCAAAATGACATCGAACAAGATTTTGCAGTTGGCAATTATTTTGCTTACTTTATTTTTTGCATTTACTGTACAAAACGCGTCAGCTCAATCAAATGACTCTTTTGATAAGATAATTAATGATTCCTACCTTGAAGCCTTCGGACGTTATCCGAGCGAAGGCGAACGCAAGTCATGGATTGAGCCGGTCAGGAGAAAAGTCGGTTATGATGAAATCATCGCCAGCCATCTCTCATTTATGATTTCGGATGAAGGAGAAAACGAACTCCGACAAACAATTGCCAGGTCATACCAGTCGGCGTTCGGACGAGACCCAAATAGAGAAGAATTGGTTTCAGGGATTGACGGAATAAAACGTAAAGGCGGATTAACTTTCACAAATATTGTTGACGAACACGTCGATTTTATGCAGACCAACAGATTAAACCAAGGTTTTGAGGAAATGCGGCAAACTATTATTCGTTCATACCAGGCGGTTTTTAGACGACAGCCAAACACTCAGGAATTAAACTCGTGGATTCAGTATATGAAGAATAACCGGACGCAATATTGGCAGCTTCTTATAAAACATGCGCGATTTTTAGGAGCTGACAAAGATTATTAATTGATAAACGAAAAAGCAGGTTCAAGACCTGCTTTAAATATCTTCTTAAACTGATTCCGCCGAGATCTCGTTGACAATCAAACCTTCGCGGCACAGTTTCCAATTCAAAACTTCCGCGCCGACTTCTTCCGCGATCGCCTTTTCGACCGCCGCGCGGCGGTCTTCTTCGCAGAAAAACGCGATGCAGCCGCCGCCACCGGCACCGCAGACCTTCGCGGCGATCGCGCCGTTTGCGTAAGCCTTTTCGATCAGCATATCCATTTGCGGAGTCGTGATCTTCGGCGAAAGCCGTTTGCGGTGCGGATAGGCGATCCTGAGAATCTCGCCGACTTCGTGCCAGTCATTTTTCAGTAATGCTTCGCGCAGATAAAGCGATGAATCGCGGATGCCTTCGAAAATGTCGAATAATTCCTTGTCGCCGTCAATGTGGCGTTTGGTGATTTCCCAATTATTCGTGCCCGAATTTCGCGGTTCGCCCGTGTAGATCACGACGACGCGTTTTTCCAGAGTTTCGGTATCAATTTCCAGCGGCTCGCGTTCCATTCCGTCAGGGCGAAAATGAATTGCCGAAACGCCGCCGTATTGCGCCGAATAATAATCCTGATAGCCGGTCGGAACTTTGATGACCTGACATTCGACCGCCGCCGCGATCGGAATAAACCGATCGGGCGTGTAGCGATTACCGACAAGGCGGTTCAACGCGCCGATGCAGGCGATATTAAGCGTCGAAGAACCCGCCAGTCCCGCGCCTGCCGGAGCTTCTGATTCGGTGATCATATTGAAACCCGTTTCGGGCTTGAAAAAATAGACGAGTTTTGAAAGCAGTTCAAGCCGCGTTTCATTCTTAAGCTCGTGAAAATGTTCGAGCGAGGTTTCAAAAGTCACGCCGCGGTCAATTGATCCGAGCACGATCTTGTCATCTGAACGCGTTTCAATGCGGCAGCGTGCCATCAAACTGACGGCGAAATTAACAGTCGCCGCGCCCTCGTGGAACAAAAAAAGTGGTGGAATATCTATGGTGCCGCCAGCCAGATCAACTCTGGTTGGAGCCGATGATTCAATTATCACTAAACTATTTTCCTCATTAACTTTATGGATTGGAATTTCTTATCTAAGAAACGGAATATATTACCGTAATTTGTGACACATTGAATAGCGGAGAAATTAACTTTTTGCCGCTTTCGACGATTCTTTTTCTTTGGGCGGCTCTTTTTCTTCCGATTTGGGCGGAATTGTCCGGTGAAACCGCTCACCGATGTTGTGAAGTTTTTCCTGGGCGGCGTCTTCGATAACGTGAATTTTTTCCTCGATCTTGGTCAGTGTTTCGGGCGTGACCTCTTCGACCTTTTCCGACAGCCAGTATCTTTCGACGACGTAGAAAACGATGATTCCAATCAAAACGACAAAGAAAATCGCGATTCCGGCTTGTTGGAAATTCCCGAGAATGCCCGTGATCGCGCCGCTGAAAAAATAACCGATACCGGCGAGGATCAAAACCCACGCACCGCAGCTGATCGCATCGAGCATCAAAAATCGAGCAAAAGGCATCTTGCCGACACCGTAAAACAGACACATTCCGACGCGGATTCCGTAGATATATTTGGAAATGATGATCGCCGATCCGCCGAACTTGGCAATCAGACGCTCGATGCGCGGCTGCGTCATCTGATAAAAACGGTAATGTTTCGCCTTTTCGTGAAAGAGCCGCCCGATCCAGTAACCAAAGTTGTCGCCGACCATTCCGCCGAGCGTTCCGGCAATAAATACCTTGAGAAAGCTGTATGACCCGAAGAATTCGCTGTGTGCCATCGCGCCCGACATCAGAAGTGTAATATCGCCTTCGACAGTGCAGAGCGCAAAGACTGCGTAAATGCCGTAATCGGCGATGAGTTGCGAAAGGTGTTCCATAAACAAAGACAGAAACCCAATTTAGCGGACTATCAAAGATTAACTTTCCAAAAGCCTTTCCGTCAAAGTGAAAAGCGATCATCCAAACCTTACACTAATAAAAAGAGCGGAAATCTAACTAAAAATTAGAGAACGATGTTTTAGTTCAGAGTACAAACTTCAGTTTGTTTTTCGCGAGCGGAGCAAAGCGAAAACTGTCGCTGTGCTTTGCAGTCTCACCGAAGCGATGCATTTTCGCTACGCTTCGCGGGCGAAAATGACAAACTGAAGTTTGAACTCTGAACAAAAGCAAAACGGCTGAACCGTTTCCTTTTGCGGATGGTTCAGCCGTTTCTCTTTAATTGTAGGAAATGGGCGGCGAAAGTTTTAGGTTTTATTCAATTCATTATCGTTTATCTGAATCTTGCTAAATCAATCTTTGTTGGATTTTGCGTTTTTATCCTGTAACTTTTTCCTTGCCGCCCGTTAGTTTAAGAATTCGTTTTTTACGGCATCTCTTTTATCTCTTTATTCTTTCTGCGCGTCAAACCGGATTTGCGTTGCGATTTGTGGTGTGAGAGGACAACAAAGATAAGTCTAAATCACTTATCTTTGTTTCCTAATCGATTCGATTTACCGAATTAGTAGCGGCGAACTCTGTAATAGCGTTTCGTTTTCGGGTTCAGCTTGTAGGTGTAAAGCGCCGAACTGCCTGCGCCGACCAATGCGCCGAGTCCCGCGCCTCGTCTGCCGCCGATCAGTGCGCCAATAATTGCGCCTGCGCCGGTTCCAATACCGATATTGATCAGGTTACGGTGTTTGCGGTAAATGCTCGGTTTGCGGGTTTGTGCATCTGCCGTCGTCGCGGTCAAAGGAACCATGATCGCCATCATTGCCATCATTAAGAATGTTATTAAAAAATTTTTCATTGCTGTATTTCTCCCTCTTGTAAATTTTGAAGAAGAAAATCTCTTCTTCCGCTCTGTATAGTAACAAGGGGCGTGCCATAAAAGCTGAATTTGTTCTATTTTAACACTTACCAAAAATAAGAGAGATTTCGGAAAGGCTCTAAAACACTATATCGGTTGCCAATGAGCGATATAGTGTTATAAACATTCATTCAGACTATTGCCACTGTATGGACAGATAGGTTGTTTTATCTGAATTACTTGTTGCGAACTTGACAATTTATTTGCGCACCTTAAATACTTTTTGTGTTTGATTATCGCGCATTCAGCCATTCTTTTATGTCTTCGCGCATTGATTCGGTGATAACGTGTTTGGCGGCGTATTGTTTGGTTTGCAGATTCGGCACACGCGCCCGTAGTTTTTCTTCGTAGGTTTTGTATTTTTCCAAAGAGTAGAATTCATCATTATCTGCGTAAAGATAAAGTGTCTCGGCATTGAGCGGTTTATAATTGGGGTTTGTTTCGAGATCGCCCGGAATTCCGCCGCAGACGCCGATTATGCCGCGAACTTTTTCGGGATAAGTAAAAGCAAAGCGAAAATTTAGCGCGCAGGCCTGCGAAAATCCGTAAAGATAGATTTGGTTTGTATCAATCAACTGCTTTTCGGCTAGATTTTCGATGATTTCAAGCGCAAAATTATGATGAAGCGCGACCGATTCTTCCGATTTATAATCGGTCAGCCAACCGAAACCGATCTTGTAACCGTCGCCGACGGGGCGAAAATGCTGGTGCGGTGCCTGGATCGAAGCGACGACGAAACCTTCGGGCGCAACCGCTTGTGCCTCGCGCATCATATAGCGTTTATGCGCTCCGTAGCCGTGAACGGCGAGAATCAAAGGCGCTTTTTGCGGCGCGTTTTCGGGAACGAAAAGGTCATACCAGAGCTTTATTTCGGCGGTTAAGTTTAAGTCCTGTTGCAACATACGAGAAGTTTAGCAAAAATAAGCGTTGGATACACGCACAATGAAAATAAACGATTTGTTTGGAAAAATTGACAAACTGAATAATCTCACAGCCGAATCCGTAAAGGTTTTATGGCTTGAGCGC
>JANPDZ010000046.1:0-5339 GCA_031431735.1 Acidobacteriota bacterium
GGAATTGAAAGAAATATTTTGGGCAGACTCGGCTGGCTTGACAGCGTGAAAAACGGATTGGTTGATTACGAAGGAAAATTGCTTCTGAGTCCGCAATTTGAAGATTACCAAAATTGAACATACAAAATGAAAGCCATCAAAAAAGTCTTTGACCCGAACGGCATTTTGAATCCGGGCAAGATGTTTGTGTAAATGTTTGTTTAATGGAAAAATATTGAAAAGATTTGGCTTTTAAGTTAATTTAATAATATGAACTCGCTTGAATTCACAACCAAAATCGAACACGGTGTAATCCATTTGCCGAAAGAGTTTGACGAATACGACAATGCTGTTGCTCATGTAACTGTTACGCTTGATACGCCAGAAGATAAAAAGGCAAAGAAAGACAGGTTGTTTGCGGCGTTTAAAAAGTTAGCTGAAGCAAATCCGTTCGCTGATATAAAAGACCCTGTCGAATGGCAAAGGAAACTAAGAGATGAATGGGAATAAGGCAATCCTCGACAGCAATTTGCTCATTTTCCTTTCAAAAGAAATGATTGACCGCGAAAAACTCTACTTAAAGTATGATGAATTTTGCGTTTCAGTTATTACTTATATGGAAGTTTATGCTTTTGAGTTTCCGAATAAAAATGAAAAAGATTCGTTAGACAGAACTTTTGCAAGCCTCGAAATACTCGAGATTAATCAAGAAATCGCCGACCAAGCTATCATCTACCGTAAAAATAAAACCAAAAAGATAAAACTCCCCGATGCCATCATCCTTGCCTCCGCCAAATACGCCAACGCCGATTTATTAACCGATGATTGGGACGATTTTCAGAATATTGACTCTGCCGTGAATGTAAAAGATATTGACGATTTGAAAGTTTGAAAAGTCTTTGCCCCAAACGGCAAGATGTTTGTGTAAAAGTGTTTTTATGCGATAATGAAAAAAATTATGACGCACAAAATATCGGAAAGAATTACCGTCAATCCAAAGCAATGCGGCGGTCGTCCGTGCATTCGCGGAATGCGGATTCGCGTAACAGATGTTTTGGATTTATATGCGGCGGGTTTAGATTCTAAACAAATTCTTGAAGAAATGCCTGACCTTAAAATTGAAGATTTACAAGCCTGTTTGCAATATGCCTCGCGTAAATTGAACCACGCTGTTTTGATAGCCGCATGACGATTTGGATTGACGCACAACTTTCTCCGGCAATCGCCTTTTGGATTGAAGAGAATTTCAACGTAAAAGCCTTTGCCTTACGCGATTTGGGCTTACGCGATGCCGAAGACGAAGAGATTTTTCTTGAAGCCCAAAAAGCCGACGCAATTGTTTTGACCAAAGACAGCGACTTTGTCTCGCTTCTCGATAGATTCGGCTCACCGCCGAAAATTATTTGGCTGACAGGCGGAAACACTTCAAACGCCAATCTCAAAATTATTTTGTCGAAAACTCTCCAAGATGCGATTGATTTGCTGTCTGACGGCGAAGAAATTGTCGAAATCAGTTAAACCGCCGCTCAAAATTATGAAAGCTATCAAAAAAGTCTTTGACCCGAACGGAATCTTGAATCCGGGCAAGATATTTGTCCAGCTTTATTACAACCTATGAAAATATTTGCCGCCTTGCTTTTGCTCATTTTCGCGCTGACGGGTTTTGCCCAAAAGGATGAAACGCGTAAAAAATCCGTGACGTGGAAGATCAACAATCTCAAAAAGATCGGCGGTCAAACAGTCGAGGTTTTGGGCAATCCGCAAATTATCAAAACCGGCAAAGGCAAAGCCGTTTTGTTTGACGGCATTGATGACGCGATATTTATCAACAACAATCCGATTGCGGGCGCGAAAGCTTTTACCATCGAAGCCGTTTTCCGCCCCGATGCCGGCGGCGGAAAAGAACAACGTTGGTTTCACATCGAAGACACCGAAAACACCGAGAGCCGCACGCTGCTCGAAACCCGTTTAAATGAAAGCGAATGGTTTCTCGACACCTTCCTCAAATCCGGTGAAAACCGCTGTGCGCTCTACGCCGAGAATTTCAAACATCCGACAGGTCTTTGGTTTCACGTTGCCTTAGTTTTCGACGGCGCGGAAATGCGTCATTACATTAACGGCAAGCTCGAACTCAGCGGAAAAATCACGATCAAACCCTTCGGCAAAGGCACAACCTCGATTGGTGTCCGTCAAAACAAAGTCTATTGGTTCAAAGGCGCCGTCCGCAAACTGCGTTTTACAAACCGCGCTCTTTCTCCAAACGAATTTATGAGCGGAAACTGATATTTTCGAAATGGCTTCCGCCCCGATCTTACTGAAAACTATATTCACGCCTTGTTTGGTTTTCAAACGAAATAATCTGCAAATGCGAAGGAATATGCAAAAAATAATTTAGCCCGATAGTTTAGAGGCTCGGTGCGGCGGCCGACGGGCAACGCGGTCTTTAGAGCGGCTACTAAACGGTTAAGTTTTTTTAATGTAAAATATGCTAAATTGAAATTATTGTTTTCGAGGTTATTAGCTTTATGGCAAATGATTTAACACAAATTGTGACAGAAAAAATGCAGGTTTTGCCGATTGAAGAACAGCAAAAGATTATCGAGTTTTTTGTTTGTGATATTATTTTGATATGAAACGGTCATATTCACATTTTAAGATTGAAGATATTAGAGAATTAGGAATTGAGGTCAGCCGTCAAAAACTATTTGATGCGGTCAAAAATCTTCACCCGTCTGAGTGGCTTTTGCAAACTTTGTCTATCAACCGGCAAATTCCCGCCGAATCGGAAAAAGCGAAGTCGGAACTGATTATATCGCCAATTTTGAACGAACTTTTTATAAAAAATCCTCAACGATTTACATATTTTTCGGGTTATCAATTTAATGTTGACCAAAAACTCGGCTTAAAAGGCTTTTGCGATTTTATTATTTCCCGAAAATATAACGCCGCTTTTATTGAAAGCCCTTTGGTTGCCATCGTTGAAGCAAAACAAAACCAAGATTTAGTTGATGCTGCGCCGCAATGTATTGCCGAAATGTTTGCGGCAACAATCTTCAACCAAAGAGAGAATACTCCTGTTTCAACTATTTTCGGGATTGTTACAAACGGTTACGAATGGCTTTTTTTAACCTTAGAAAATTCGCAAGTTATCATAGATACCGAACGCTACGGACTCAAAAATCTGCCCGAATTGCTCGGTGTTTGGCAAATAATTATTGACAGTTTTTAACCATAAACACAAAAACTTTCAAAACATTGATTCAACCGTCAGCGTGCAAGATGTTGGCGATTTGAAAGTTTGAAAAGATATTGCCGACGAGATTTTTGCAAACCTTCAAATAATTGAAGTTAATAAAGAAATAGCCGACCAGTCGATCATCTGCCACAAAAACAAAACCAAAAAGATAAAACTCCCGATGCCATAATTCTTGTTTCCGCCAAATACGCCAACGCCGATTTATTAACCGATGATTGGGACGATTTTCAGAATATAGATTCTGCCGTTAATGTAAAAGATATTGACGATTTGAAGGTTTGAAAGGTTATTAAACCGAAAGGGATTTTGAATCCGTGAAAAATGTTTGTATAGTTCAGATTGTATGAAATACAACGACTTAGACCTTACAGAATGGAAAGATTGCAACATAAATACTGATTCGTTGTGGCTTATTTCCGAACGCGATAAAAGCGGTAAACACGAAAATATCTATCACGGGAATTTTATTCCGCAAATACCGAATCAACTAATCAGACGTTACACAAAAAAAGGCGAAACTGTCTTTGAACCTTTTATGGGAAGCGGAACGACGCTTTTTGAATGCGAGAATTTGGGCAGAAAATATATCGGTTTTGACATCAATCAAGAAATTGTAAATTTCGTCCAAAGGAAATCCGATAACAACGAATCAATTTTCATAAAAACGTGTAATTCGCTTGATTCCAAAGCAGTTGACGAAAATTTTACTTGTGCTTTTCACCAACTTCAAACTAAAAACGTGCAGTTTATTTTGATGCATCCGCCGTATTTGGATATTGTAAAATTTACCGATAACAAAGATGATTTGTCGCAAATTTCTAACTTGAAAGAATTCATCGGCAAATTTAGAATTATCTGTGAAAACTCGCTGAAATATCTTGAGAAAGAGCGTTATTTTGCAATCGTGGTCGGCGATGTATATAAAAACGGGGAAGTTTTGCCTTTAGCTTTTTATTGTATGGATATGATTAAACGCAGTTTTAAGGTAAAGTTGAAAGGCACAATTATTAAGAATATCGAAGGAAATCGCGGAAAAATCGGACAAGGCGGAATTTGGAAATATAGAGCTTTGAATAGCGATTATTTTATTTTCAAACACGAATATATTTTTGTTTTCAGATATTTATGAATCCATTCAAAGAAAACTCGACTTCATATCACGACTACGAAATTCTAAAAGATTTGGTGTGGCATTGTTCAAAATGTGAGTTAAAATCAGGACAAGCCAAGACTTGGCAAACTTGGCGTGATGCGTTTGGATTTCAGTTCGCAAAAGGCAATCCGAATAGTCAAAATTGGGACAAACGTATGAGATGCGAAAACTGCCAGATGACAACTTCGCATCGAAAATTAGAAACTCTCGAACGGCAAGAAATCACAAGTGCAAGGTCAGGAATTTCTGCAAAAGTTGCCGAGAGAATTAAAAAATTACACAATTTTGAAGAGGCTGTTTTTTTGAGAACATTGTCTGCCAGAGAATTAGAAGTTGACCACAAATTTCCGCAAATTCGTTGGAATAAAGACGAAGAAACAAACGAAAATACGAGCGATGAATACCTAATTTCAAAATTTATTTTGCTCAATCGCAGTAACAATTTATTGAAATCACGAAATTGTGAGCGTTGCGTTCAAACCAATCGACGTGGAAATTTCCCCGGAATTTATTTTTGGTATGAAGGTAACGAAATTTGGCAAGGTGAACCACATAATGAAAAAGGTTGTGTCGGTTGTTTTTGGTATGATCCGTATAAATGGCGAGAAGAATTGAATAAAATAGCAAAGAATTCATAAAATACTTAAATATACTTCATAATAAACTTGTTTTTATCTTTAAATTTGATTAAAATGCCAATAGTAAATAAAGCAAAAGTTATCGAACAGATGGCAAAGAAAGAAATTTTAACTTTCAAAGAATTAGCAGAAGCGTTGGGAATTTCGACGACGCAACTTTCAAATATTCTTTCAGAAAAGTTTGAGCCGATAAAGAGCAATATTGTGGAATTGGCTGAATTTCTTGAGATAAGTCCGCTTGAATTAATAAAGGAAAACACAAAAGAAAAATGAATTACATTGGTTCAAAATTCAAATTATCAAAATTCATCAA
>JANPDZ010000047.1:0-10457 GCA_031431735.1 Acidobacteriota bacterium
AAATTATTTAAGTTAAAATAACTTTTCTGTGCCCGGAATTCTGGCGTAAAATTCCCGGGTCGGTTTTTTGCCGCCTGCCGGCGGGACTCAAAACAATTTAAAATGAACGAAGAACTCCAAACCAAAGACCAAAACCCAAAGACCAAAGACCTGATTTGGCTTATCAGTTGCACCTTAGTAACCGCCATCGCATCATTCGTGCGTTTTTTCTGGCTCGAATTAAAGCCGCTGCATCACGACGAAGGCGTCAACGGTTATTTTCTGACGACGCTTTTCCGCAGCGGTGAATATAAATACGATCCGGCGAATTATCACGGCCCCGACCTTTATTATATTGCACTCGCCTTTACCAAAGCTTTCGGGCTGAACACTTTGAGCATTCGCTCAAGCGTCGCGATCTTCGGAGTTTTGACCGTTGTTTTGGCGTTCTTTCTGAAAAAATATATCGGCAAAACCGGCAGTCTTTTCGCCGCGCTGTTTCTCGCGCTGTCGCCCGGAATGGTCTATATTTCGCGCTATTTTATACACGAGATCTTGTTTGTATTTTTCAGTTTGGGCATCGTCGTTTCCATATTGTTTTTTATCGAAAAACGTAAAGCCGGCATTTTGGCGATCATGTGGACTTCCCTGCTTTTGTTGATCTGTTTTCTGCCGTCCGCGCTTAATCTGGCAGATGTTATTGAATCATCCTTAAAATACAGAGAAATTATTGCCAACGATAACACTTCGATTTTATGGACTTTGCGCGTCGTGTTCTTTCTTGTCGAAGGCGCACTGGTCTTTTTCGTCATCAAAATGCTGCTGACGTGGAACGAAGGTCAGCCCGTTTATCTGATCCTCGCGGCGGCGGCGGCGGTTTTGCTTTTTGCGACCAAGGAAACGGCTTTTATCACGGTCGGCACGATGGCGATTGCCTGTGCTTGTGTTTGGGCGTGGCGCAATCTTATTGTAGTCGAGCAAAAGATTCCCGTTTGGTTTTACGGAGGATCAATTTCTTTATTGCTTGCTCTTAAATTTATTAATGCGGTTACTGACATTACTGACATTACTGAAATTGTTACTAAATTCACTAAATATTTGCTAATTTTCTTTATCTTTATTTGGATTTTTGATTGGTTGCGGCGAAAAATCATTTCAGCGGAAAGCCTCTCAAAAAACAAATTCTGGCTTTTTCTGACACCAAGCGTCATTGCGCTGACCGCAATCGTCCTGAGTGTTATTTTTGAACGGTGGAAAATTTATAAAATTTCTGAAAGATTTTCCGTTTATGAAGGCCTAAAAACGCTCCGCGACCACTTTAAGTCGGCTAATGACGACAACCAAATCTATCTTTTTTATACGATACTCGCGCTCATTGTCGTTGCCGCAATTACGTGGCTGGCGTTTCTTTACATCAACCGCACACAAACCGAAGCGGAAAATTCCGAAGATGCGCAGTTGACCTGGACAAACTTTCGCGAGAAATTGACGGCTTCAGATAATTGGGAATTGATCCTCGTCAAAAGCGCGATCGGCGCGGCGACCATCTTTTTAACGTGGCTTTTTGTGCGTTATGCGATTGATCTCCTTATCGCGTGGAAGGCAAACAAAACACTTTCGTCAGCCCTCGACCAGATAATTTTAACAAAGGTTGATTTCTGGATCTTAACCGCCGCCATTTTTCTTTTAGCCGTTGCCGCCGTCATTTGGCTCGTGCGCAAACCGCAGAAATTTTCAACCGATTTTGTTTTGATGGTGGTCGCGATGGTAGTCGCTTTTCTTTACGTCGGCGCGTTGTTTTTCTCGTCGTTTTTCACCTATCCCGCAGGCCTAAAAGGCGCGTTCGAAGCATATGCGATCTGGACGAAAACCGGCAACACCGATCATACGCAAAACGGCAATTGGGCATACTTGCGTTGGGGAATGATCATCGAATCGCCGATCCTGATCCTATCCGTGCTCGGTCTTTTGATTTCGCTTTATAAGGCGCGGCATCGTTTTGCGATGTTCGCCGGAATTTGGGCGTTCGGACTTTTCGCGGCTTATACAATAATTCCCTACAAAACTCCGTGGCTCGCGCTCTCGTTTTTGCTTCCGATGTGCATCGTCGCCGGATACGCGGTCAACGAATTAAGCGCGTCGCGCAATCCCGGCACAAAAATTCTTGGCGGAATTTTGGCGGTCGCCGCAACCTGTATTCTCGCGTTTCAAACCTACGACATAAATTTCGTGCGCTACGACAGCGATGCGATGCCTTATATTTACGCGCACTCAAAACGCGAATTTCTCGACCTCATCAAACAAGTCGAGTATTACGCCGACAAAAGCGGTCAAGGAAAAAAGGCGAAGATCGAGATCGTTTCGCCAGACTACTGGCCAATGCCTTGGTATATGAACGATTATCCGAACGCGGCTTTTAGCGGCAAGCTCGTTGACGCAACCACCGCCGAAATGATCGTCGCCAAAAAAGAAGAGCAAGAAGCGGAAGTTGTCTCGCGCTACGCGTCGCATTACAAATACATCGGCGAATATCCGCTGCGTCCCGGCGTTGAACTGATTCTGCTCGTCCGAAATGATTTGGCAGATTCGGACGCGCAAGATATTTATGCGGTTTTCGGCGAACCGATGATAATTACACCCGAAGACGAAGTGCCGGTGCAAAAAGATATTCCGATTGAAGATAAGGATAAGAAAAAGCCGAAGAAATAGCTGAAAGTAATACTGTTTGAAATTCTAAATCTGACATTGAAAAGAGAAATTGTCATCGCTGGGAGCGCACGCATCCTTGCGTGCTGAGCGCGCGAGCGCGTGCATATTTGTGAAAGTAAAGTCAATAATAAAGAAAGGCTTTTTACGCCGCTTCGCGCCGTTGCACGCAAGGATGCCTGCGCTCCCAGCTAAGAAAGTTTTTCTTTTTCTAAAAGGGTTACGCGGTTAGAAATCTTTAAATCAGAAATTTATTTTAAATCCGTATTCTGATTGCCGAAACAAGTATTGCCGATAGTGATAAAATTCGTGCTGTCCTTAAAACCGTATTCTTCGCCATTCCAGAGTCTTAAATCCTGCGTAATTTTGTCGTAATCTGCCGCTGAATAATTCGGATAGAGCTTCAGCCATCCGGCGCAGGCTTGTTTTTTGACGGTGCGGCGCACCACGCCGCGCAAACCGAAAAAGTTTGCGTAGATTGACGGATTAAATGCTTCGCTCAGATGATTTGAGATAAACGGTTTGAGTAGAGATTCGCGTAAATTTATATTCTCGTTCAACGCCCACACGCCGTCCTTCAAAATCAGTATCGCCGGATGCGTTTTGCCGGCGATTTCAATTTCCCGCGTTAAGTTTTGATAAAACTTCAATCCGGCAAAATTCGCCGCCAGATCGGCATTTGAATAAATGCCCGAAACCCAAAAGCCGTAATAAGTTTTCTCGGTCATTCGGCCCCAATTGACAGCTTTTCGCGCAGCTTCGGCCGACGCGAGATCTTTCTTTTTGCCGTCTTCGATCATTCGGTAATAAGTGTAGCCCTGCTGAAAGATATGCGCGATCTTGTCAATGCCGAACTGTGTGCCGTAGAGATTGACCGTATCGCTGATGGTCAGATAATTGGTCGGAAACGTGCGGTAAATTGATTTTCCGAAAGACGTTTTAAAACGTGCGGGGTGTGCCTTGAATTTGTGCGATTTCATCCAAGTGTCGGAATTGGTAAAAGGCGGAATGCCGCCGCCGAGCGGTTTAAAGACGGAGCGGGCAATCGCTTCTTCCGAACGCAGATAAGCAAGCCGACCGCGTTCTTTTTCCGCCGAAGCGCAACCCGCTTTTTTAGAATTCCCGTCCAGACAAGATTGATGCGCGGCAATTTCGGCGTTTATTTTACCGATCGCTTTGCGCAGATTTTCCTCGACATAGTCGGAAACTTCATCGCCGATGTCGGCAAGCGGCACGGGCGGCAGATTAAATTGGTCGGTCTCAAAAGCACCGACGGAAAAGAGCGGCATCAGC
This sequence comes from Acidobacteriota bacterium, assembly GCA_031431735.1. Taxonomy (GTDB): domain Bacteria; phylum Acidobacteriota; class Blastocatellia; order Pyrinomonadales; family Pyrinomonadaceae; genus JAFDVJ01. The sequence goes on from JANPDZ010000047.1 coordinate 3,979, forward strand.
AAAACAACACATAAAAAAATGGCGGTAATTTTCGGTAATCTCATCGAAAACATATCTTATCATACGATCAAATAGGCAGATTCATAATCTATCCGTCTTTGATAAAAATTTCGTGTCTTTTATAGTTAAGTTTTTACTGCCTTTCAAATTTTCAAATAACTTCCAGCCAATTCCGCATCTTGAATCTTAAGCAAAGCAGGTTTAGGATTTGCAAATGAACAAAATTAAAAAGGATGATTCCGAAAGCTGGCAACCCGAACCGCGCTGGCACGCGCTGATAGCGGTCGCCGCCGTCGGCGGTTTATACGCCGCATTGCCGTCCGAACTGATTATCGAACCGCGCTGGCTGTTTCCGGCAATAGTTTTCGCGCTGCTTGTGCCAACCGTCATCGCGCATGCCAAAAAGCATCATCGAATGAATCAAATACTCGGTTTCACGCTGAGCAGTGTCGTCACGCTCGGAATGATCGCGTCGGTCGTTCTGCTTGTCAACTCACTGCCCGATAAAAAGGAATCAGCACCGCAGTTGTTGGTTTCCGCCGGCTCGCTCTGGTTCACGAATGTGATTGTTTTCGCGCTCTGGTATTGGCGGCTCGACGCGGGCGGCCCGCACCATCGCGAAAAAACCGACGGACATCCACTCGGCGCGTTTCTGTTTCCGCAGATGACGATGTCGCCCAAAGCAAAAACCGAAGCCAATCAAACCGATTGGTCGCCGAATTTCATTGATTATCTCTTTATCGCCTTTAACACGAGCACCGCCTTTTCGCCGACCGACGTTCCCGTCTTGGCACGCTGGGCAAAAGTCCTGATGATGCTCCAATCGGTCATCTCGCTGACAGTCATCGCGCTTCTTGCCGCCCGCGCCGTTAATACGTTTTAAGTTTAATTGAAATCTTTATTTTAGAAGGCGAACAAATCCGGCTTGCTCGAAATGATGGTCGGTTGTTAAGGCTTCCATTATTTTGTTTTCCTGCATTATTAGTCTGTAAAATAAGTTTTCTAATGTTCGTAGTTCCGCCTTCAGGCGGCTTCAAGTTGGTTTGCCAAATAGGCTGATTTTACGGCGATACTTTATTTTCCGCCAAGCTGAAACCGCCTCAAGGCGGAACTACGAACGCTTGATAAATGTTAGAAAATTTAATTTACGGAGTAATTATTAGTGCAATTTAAAAATTATCTGGGATTTCTGTCTTCGTTCAGAGTCCACGCTTTAGCGTGTTCCCGCCAGCGAAGCGCGGCGGGAATGCAAAGTGCGTTCCGCGTTTGGACTCTGAACGAAGACAGAAATCCGCTTGAGTGAACTCAAAAGCCTAGAAAACTTAAAAATTGCTCTAATTACGACAAAACTCGAACAATCAACCCGACTCCAGTTTTTGTCAGTGCGATTTGAAAGCAGATTCCAAGATTCTGCGTCTAAATCTTCGTTAATATGAACAATATCAACCAGTAAAGAAGATTTTATGCTTTCGATATAACCGATACTTTTAGTGCGCGGAATTCGCAACGGACTGGATAAAAGCGCGACGAGTTCGGCGATCACGTAGTTTGTGGTAAAGAGGCGCGAGCCGTCTTGTTTCGCGCTCTCGTAAATCGTTTTTGATTCTTCGTGAAATTCTTGCAGAGTATCAGCCAGATTTCCCCAACCCGAAGTGTCAACAAATATCTTTCTCATCATTTGACCTTCAAATCTTTGGCTAATTCTTTGCCGAGATATTTGTCGTGATTGTCCGCCCAATCGGGAACGTCGCTTCTGAACGCGCCGATAAATTTATCGAGCGAATCATCAATCTGCTTAGGCTCATTTTTCGCCAACTTCTCAAGCGCAATTTCTTCAACCTTGCGCCCTTTCGCTTCGGCTTCCTCGGCAAGCGGCTGATAAATATTTTCGGGAACTTCCAACGTAAGCGAATGTGTCATCTTTTCTCACCTCTCAAGCGCATTTTAACGCAAAATGACTTTACACAATAATCGGAAATGCTTCGTCCAAAACCTTTTTTCGATATTCGAGATTAACGACAACTTTGTAAACCATAGGTTTATGATGTCTGCGATAAGTTGAATAAGTGCCGTACTTCATTTCTGCCAACACAGCTTCGCACCAATCTGCTTTGATTTCATCATTTGTTTCGTCTAAAAAAACTGAAGATGGTAATCCGTCAAATCTAAGATATTTAGGCGGAGACCTTTTTTCGCCTCTCAAAGGGGAAAATTGCCAAACAGAATGGGCTTTATCAATTAGTTTCAAAATTTGAGTTGTATCACTACCAAAGGTATAACAAGTGAGGGGATTTTTGTTTAGAACGGCAGCAAGAACACATCTGGAATTCACCATTAAAGGAAGAGATTTATCGGTTTTAGGAATTGATAAAACAAGCCTTGGGTCGTCATTGTTAAGTTTGGTAAAAGCCAATAATTCTTGAACCAAATTAAAATAATCATCAATCCATTCGCGGCTCGGTGCTAATTTTACCCGTTCGACTAGCCGCCGATGTTCATCCTCACTTTCGGCGAATTGTCGGTGAAAAATTTTGTTCAAAAATTTCGCTTTCACTCCGGGCGCGTTGAACGATAAGAAAATGTTCGCCTTACTAATTTCAATGTCAGGTAAGGCTTGAACATACGCGCTTAATTCTTTTTCCTCAATAGAAGAAGTTTGTTGCCATAAATTATCGAACCATTGCCGCAACTCTTCAATTTGTTTCTCTTTGTCAAAGAAAACTGATAACTCGATGCGTTCGGTAATTCCCTTCTTCGTAAAGTTAGCCGAGCCGACTAAGGCTTTTTCTTCGCCGACAATCATTTTCGCGTGAAGATTTTTATAATGATGAACGCGGTCGGAGTTTTCTCCGATAAAGTCTTGTATTGCTTGTCTATCAATTGATTTGCTCGACGAAAGCCACGCTTCGACATCGGTCAGAAGCCGCCAAAACCTGCAATTTTTTGTGATGTGTTGAAGATAGTTTAGGCTTAAGTATGGACAGGCAATGCTAATGTAATCATCTTTTATGATTTGATGAATAGCTTCATCAAAAGGCGATGTTTCGCCAGTTATGCTTTCGGCTGTGTGATAAACCAATTTTGTTGTCATAAATTGTAAAAGAATCGCTAAAACTTTAAGAAACTAAATCCTGATATTCCCAATCTTTTCAGGCTTTTTGTCCGAGCCTTGTTTGAGGTAAGGCGCGTAGATTAAGCTAATTTATTCCATTCTTCAACGGAAACCTTGCGTTCGATGATTTCTTCGACTTCGCGGAGCATCATTCTGAGTTGCGGGATTGAGTATTCGGAGTTTGAAGGAATTGTCAGGCGGCATTGACCGAAAACCATAAACTGATGTTTCGCGCCCGAATACGCGCCTTCAAATCCGAAGGGCGCGTAATTTTTTGACGAAATCGCCGCGCTTACACGGTTTCCATTTCATATTCGGGTTTTCCGTTTAAATCCAGATTATCCAAAACCGGCAAAGAATGACCGAGTTTTAAGCCGACCAAAACCCAATCTTCAAGCGTCGATCGCAATTCGGTTTCGCATTCGCGCAAAGTTGTGCCAAATGCAACCACGCCTTTACAGAGTGGAATCCGCCCGAAAAACGTGCCGTCTTCGAGTTTGTCGTATTCGGCACTCGATAGAGCGTTTTCCAGATAATCACTTAAAATATATTGTCCTGGCATAGTTTTCTAATTATATCCTAATATTCCCGATTTTCTCAGGCTTTTTGTCCGAGCCTTGTTTTAAGTAAGGCAAATACTTTAAAGAGTTTTCGGGTCAACAGCGACGATGCCAATGCTTGAATACCGCACAAAATCGGAAGCGTTAAAGGTTAAAATATGCGTAATCTGATGAACGAGCATCGCCGCCGCGATTCGTGCGTCGTGAACCTGAATACCGGACACGCCGAATTGAACAACTAATTTTCGCCATTCTTTATGGACATTTGCATCGTCGGGCAAAAGCGGAAAAACTCTTTCGATTAAACGCAGAAAGAAATCGGCATCGTGAACCGAAAAACCGAAACCGTTATTTTTTGCCGGACGAGTCGCGGCGTTCCAAAATTCGACGCAGGTTTGCGGAACAATGCAAATTTCATCGCCGCGTTTTCTCAAAACTCTGACGGCTTGCCTAATCGTTTGATGCTGCGGATTTTGTTTGAAGGCGAAACGAAGCGCAAAGTTAGTGTCGGCGAGATAAATCATAAATGGTCTTCGTAGATTCCTTCACGGCTCATTGCATGATCGGAAAGCGGCTTGAAATCTTTTGGCAGACGTTTCTCAAATTCATCCGCCAAAAGGTCGGCAAGCCGTTCAAATTCTTCATCGTCGAGTTTCCGGTCGGTCGTCAGCAAATCCAACATCTCAAGGGCAATTTCCTCAACCTTGCGCCCTTTCGCTTCGGCTTCCTCGGCAAGTGGCTGATAAATATTTTCGGGGACTTCCAAAATCAGTGAATGTGTCATCTTTCTCACCTCTTAAACGCATTGTAACGCAAAAACAACTTTGGCGCCTAAATTTTCTTTGTCGGAAAATCAGATTTATTTCGTTCAGAGTCCACGCTTCAGCGTGCTTTCCGCCAGCGAAGCGCGGCGGAAACAAACTGAAGTTTGGACTCTGAACGAAGAAAAAACCTTCAAATCCTGATATTCCCGATCTTCTCAGGCTTTTTGTCCGAGCCCGGTTTGAGATAAGGCGCGTCGTTCATTGTGCGTTTATCCTGTTCGCCCGAGGAATGCCATTTCATCCATTCCGAGGGCGCGTCGAAGGTTTCGCCGCCGTGTGTCGTCAGGCGTTTGCGGATGCGGCACATCACGGGCGTATTGATGCCGACGCCTGAAATGACGGCTTGACCTTTTGTTAATGCGGGCAGTTCGGCGAGCATTGCGCGTCCCGCGCCTTCGACCGATTGGGCGACGGTTTGCTGGTCAATCGGGTTGACGATCCGCATAATGATCTGCGTCATACATTGCGAGAGAACGTCTTGGTCAAGTTTGCCCGGTCGCTGAGTAATCAAACCGATGCCGACACCGAATTTGCGGCCTTCCGAGAGAATTTGTTTTAAGATGTTCGTCGAAACAACGCTTGCTCCGGCGGGCGCGAAACGGTGCGCTTCTTCGAGCAATGTAAAGACCGGATAATTGATAAAATCGCCGCGTTCTTTCGGCGTTTCGCCACGTGTCGCCATCATTCTGGCTTTGTTGACGCGGCGCAGTAAAGTTCCGACAATGACTTGCTGTTCGTGCTGTTCGATGTCCGAAAGCTGCAGAATCGTACAGCGTCCGGGCGCGAAAAGGTCGTTTAATTCGATGTGTTTGTGCGCGTGAAAAATGGTCTCGGGTTTATCAAAACGCGAATCCATCCGCCACAGCAAACCGTCAATCGAAGACGCATTGCCGCCGCCGTCTTTTTTCTCGTCGCCGAATTTTTGTTTGTTCACTTCGTCGCGCAAATCGAAATAATCGTAGGCGTAATCGGGCCTTCGTTCGGCGCGTAATCTTTCGGTCAAACTGCGAAATGCCTGCGATAAAAAATGAAGCATTTTATCGGAAGTGCCTTCTGGCAAAAGATATTTGACGTCGGCTTCGGTGAGCGTCGAAAACCTGACTTTAATCGTTTCGGGTTTGAAGATTTTCACTTCGGGTTTGTAGCCGTCCGCGCCGAAAAATTGTTCGTTGCCCATGATCGAACTCATCGTTTGATATTCGCTGTGCGGGTCAACGATCAGGACGGCGGCGCGATTGTAGCTGTTCATCAATTCCTCGATAAAAACGCCTGCCGTATAGGATTTGCCCGAACCGGTTGAAGCAAGGATCGCAAGATGCGTTGAAACAACATCTTTGACCGAAAGCACGATCGGAACCTCGCCCGAATCGCGGGTTAAAAGACTGCCGATATGCGCCGAACCCGTTTCCGCCGATTTTTTCGAGCTGAGCATTTTCGAGAGCGTTTCCGACGACGCGAGAAAGACGGCTTGACCAGGATTCGGCGGAATCCGCGGATTGTTGAAATCCTTGACCGAAGTGTCGAAAAACCCGATCGTTTCAACCTGAATTTCGTAGATCTCGCAACCGTCGCCGTCGAGTCCGATGAGGGAAGAAACCATACTCGGCGGCGTGTTCGGGTCGGAAAGAAACGCGTCGGGCAAATTCCGCACGAGTTTTCGGCCCTTGATCGTGCCGATGATCTGGCGTTCTTTTGCGCCGACCTTCGCCGCGTAATAAACAAACTCGCCGATCCGTGTTTTTTCGTTGTCTTTCGTGATAAAAAGGTATTCGTGCGGCAATTCGCCCGGACCTTTGACCGTTCCTGTCAGGAAATCTGTTGTTGTCATAAATTAAAACTGTTAGTAACGCAAGTAAAATAAGATGCGCCATTTACCATCGCAGAGTTAAACGAGTCAGAAGAAGGTTTGGCGGTAGCCAATGGTTTAACTCCCGCTAATTAATAGTCGAGTTAAACCATTGGCTACTGCCAAACCTTCTTCTG
>JANPDZ010000048.1:0-9889 GCA_031431735.1 Acidobacteriota bacterium
CGAACGGCGCAGATTCCGGGTATTGCCAAAGACACGATCGCCAACGAATACGCGATAATGTTTGAGATGACGGGCAATCTGCAAAAAGCGATGGAATATTATCAGCAAGCCGCGATCGTCACGCTCGACAGCGCAAAACTCGATAAATACAAAGAGGGAATTGACCGCTGCCGCAAGAAAATGGACATCTTGAATCCGTCGGGCAGTTTTTAAAGAGTAGAGAGTGGAGAGTGGAGAGTCTAATGATTTTTCTCTCCACTCTCCACTCTCCACTCTCCACTAAATTATGCAAACTTTTACCAGCATTCCATTCAAAACCGAATCGGGTCTGTCGCAGTTTGACGGAATGAGTAAGTTTTCGTCTGCCGGAATCGTTTTGGAGTTTGAATCAAAACTTCTCGGGTTTATCAAAACCGGCGTCAAAGAGATTCGTCTGCCTTTAATTGAGATTCTCGATGTAAAATTCCGCAAAGGCTTTTTCAGATTTGGCGCGCGTATTGAGATTCGTCTGAAAAATTTCGCGTTGCTCAGCGAGCTGCCGAGCCGTGACGGCAAAATCACCTTAAAGATCGTTCGCGACGATTTCGAACGCGCCCACGAAGCCGTCGCCAAAATGCAAAAAGACCTCACTGAACATCACGACGCTCTGCCCCCGACACACACGCCCGTCAGTATTCTCTTTGACGACAGCGAAGCGGAGACAAAGGAACTGGAAGAAGGCAACAGATAACCCTTTCGCGACATCTTTTCAGCGAGGGAAATAATATGAGGAAAATAAATTTCATCAAAGTTGCGAGTGTCGCGACTTTTCTAACCGTTGGTTTTGGCGGATTTTGGCTGACGCCGAAATCTGAAATGCAGACTTTGAATCCGATTAAAACGCCTAAAAAAGCTATTGCGGGATTGAATAAAGTGAAAGGCTACAAGACTTGGACAAAAGTCAGCCAAGATGATTTTAAGATGGATGCCGCTGCCTCGATTGCCTGCGCGGCGGCGGTCAGGGAAGTTTCAATAAAAGGCTCCGATATTGAAAACAGTCCGCATAAAGACAAATACATCAATGTTTATATCAATGCGATCGGCCGTGATGAGATGCTCACGAAAAAGAATCCGAAGTTTCCGGTCGGCACGGTCGTCGTCAAAGAAAAACTTTCTTCGCCCGACAGTCTTTCGCCCGAACTTTTGACCGTCATGATCAAACGCAAAAAAGGCTTCAATCCGGAAGTCGGCGATTGGGAATTTATGACCTTAAACGGTCAGGCGACCGAAGTTACCGCAAAGGGAAAGCTAGAAAGTTGCCAATCGTGTCATCTCGATTACAAGCAAAACGATTATATTACACGCACTTATTTGCCGAATGATGTCGAAAAGAACTTGAAATAATTTACGATTAACGAAAAGCTTGAGGCATTACGATTTCACAGCTTATCGTTGAAGTGGTATAAGTTATTTCTAAATTCGTTTTCAACCGAACAAAAATCAGCCGTGCGGCGTTAAGCAATTAGCCGGATCATTCGGCAAACACAAATTTTTTATTTAACCAAATCTAATCTGCTATTTTGGCAGAGTTTAAAGAACTTTCGGCCGGCGATTTCGGCAGGCAAAAGCTCGGCTGATCGAACAGCCATTTGATCGGAGAAAAATTAATGAAAACCGGAAAACTCTTTACTTTATTCATCGTTGCATTAATAACGGCAACATCTGCAATCGCGCAGGACAAGGTGCGACAAATTGATGCTTTGTTGAAAAATTATTACGATTACGGGCAATTTAATGGCACCGTGATGGTTGCCGAAAAAGGCAAAGTCATTTATAAAAAAGGTTTTGGAATGGCGAATATGGAATGGGCGATCCCGAATCAGCTGGACACGAAATTCCGCATCGGTTCGGTCACCAAACAATTTACCGCAACACTCGTTTTACAACTTGTCGAGGAAGGCAAAATCAAACTCGACGGCAAAATTACCGATTATCTTACTGATTATCGAAAAGACACGGGCGAAAAAGTCAGTATTCACCAGCTTCTCAATCATACTTCGGGAATCCCGAGTTATACGAGCCGTCCGGATTTTTTCGCGGAAGTGAGCCGCGATCCGTATAGTGTGACGGATTTTGTCAAAAAATTCGCGAGCGGCGATCTCGAATTCGAGCCGGGCTCGAAATTCAGTTACAACAATTCGGGTTATTTTCTGCTCGGTGCAATTATCGAAAAAGTTACCGGAAAATCTTATGAGACGGTTTTGACCGAACGCATTTTCAAACCGCTCGGAATGACCAATACCGGCTACGATAACCATGCACCGCTTCTTCAAAAACGCGCCAGCGGTTATGAAAAAAGACCCGGCGGTTACGTCAACGCCGCCTATCTCGATATGTCGCTGCCATACGCCGCCGGTTCGTTGTATTCGACCGTCGAAGACCTTTTCAAATGGGATCAGTCGCTTTATCAAGACAAAATACTTTCTGCCGAAAGCAAGAAACTGATGTTCACGCCCGGACTTTCAAATTACGGTTACGGATTCGGGATTGCCGACCAACCGATCGGAAAAACAGACCAAAAAACCAAAATCATTCAACACGGCGGCGGTATCAATGGTTTTAATTGTCTGCTGACCAGAGTGGTTGAAAAACAGCAGACGATCATTATGCTCGATAATGTCAGTCTCGGACGGTATCACGGAAAGATCACCGGTTCGATCATCAGTATTCTTAACGGACAGCCCGCCGAGCCGCCGAAAAAATCAATTGCCGAAACGCTTTACAAAACCGTCACGGAAAAGGGCGCGGTAGCAGCCGTCGCCGAATACCGGAGACTTAAAGCCGCCAATGCCGCGACGTATGATTTCGCGGAAGCCGAACTCAACACGCTCGGTTATCAGCTTCTTCGTATGAAACGCACAAAAGATGCGATTGAGATCTTTAAACTAAATGTCGAAATGTTTCCCAAATCAGCCAATCCGTATGACAGTCTCGGCGAAGCGTATCTGGCGGACGATCAAAAGGAACTTGCGCTCGTCAATTATAAAAAAACGGTCGAACTCGATTCTACAAATGCGAATGCTAAGAAAATTGTCAACCGGCTTGAGGGCAAGGAAACAAAAGTTGATCCTTCTGTTTACGATGCGTATGCCGGCGATTATGAACTCGCGCCGAATTTTATTCTGACGATCACCAAAGAAGGCGAAAAACTGATGGGACAAGCGACCGGACAAGGGAAACTCGAACTCGAACCCGTGTCGGAAACGCAATTTACGGTGCCTGCCGTGAAAGCGAATGTTGTCTTTGAAAAGGACTCAGCCGGAAAGGTGACGGGGCTGACGCTCTTGCAGGGCGGGCAAACAATTAAAGCCAAGAAAATTAAATAAAGCACAGACATAATCAAAAAATCAAATAATGCAATAGTTCAGAGGCGGGCTATTACTCGCCTCTGAACTAAGGAATGATTGATTTTTGTTGGAGATGAGCCATGTTCACGTTTCTTAACTATCGCGGTATCATTGCTCCGCCAAGGCGCGGGTCTTGTTTGAATTTTAGTTCGTATTCCTTCGGCGGTTCTGCGCCCATCAGATTTTTGACGAAATAATCCCAGCGGCGGCGCATCATATAGAAACTTGCCGGACCGTAGCCGTGCAGGGCATTCGGAAAAATTATCAGATCGAAATCTTTATTCGCTTTGACGAGCGCGTCAACGACCAGATAAGTGTTTTGCGGCGGCACATTGTCGTCCATTGCGCCGTGCGCGAGCAGGAGTTTGCCTTTCAGATTTTTGGCGTTCAATTGATTTGCCTGTTTTTCATAATTATCGCCCGCCATCAAACCGATATAGCGTTCGCCCCAATCGTCTTCGTAATTGCGGTTGTCGTGGTTGCCCGATTCCGAGATTCCGACCTTGTAAAAATCAGGATAACTAAACATTGCATCGGCGGCCGCGAAACCACCGCCCGAATGTCCCCAAACACCGACTTTATCAAGGTCGAGATACGGATATTTCGCCGCTAATTGCTTGAGTCCGGCGATCTGATCTTCCAAAGTATTGTCCGCCATATTGCCGTAGCAGGCGTCGTGAAAAGATTTCGAACGGTCGGGATTGCACGTTCCGTCAATGACGACGACGATAAAGCCGAGTTCTGCCAACGCCTGATGATCGCTGCGTGCGGGCGAAAAAGAACGGTTGCCGACTCCGCCGCTCTGCGGTCCGGGATAAATGTAATTAACGACCGGATATTTTTTTGTTTTGTCGAGATTTGTCGGCGTGAACATCAAACCGTATAGATCCCAACGGCCATCGCGTGATTTGACGGTAATCGGCATCGGCGGTTTCCAGCCGGTTGCGGTGAGGCGCGAAATATCGGTTTTTTCGAGGGTCGCAACCAATTTGCCGGTCATATCACGCAAAACCGAAACGGTCGGAACATCGGGTTTTGAAAAATTGTCAACAAAATATTTGCCGTCGGGCGACAGACTGATTTGATGATTGCCGTCTTCGGGCGTCAGCAGTTTGAGGTTTTTGCCGTCGAATCCGACGCTGTAAAAATGGCTGAAATACGGATCGCGTCCCGCTTCGCGTCCGTTCGCGTTGAAATACAGAACGCGGTTCTGATCGTCCACTTTGATAAGCTCGGTGACAACAAAATTGCCTTTCGTGATCTGGTTTTTCAGCTTTCCGTTAAGATTGTAAAGATAGAGATGTCCCCAATCATCGCGTTCCGAATACCAGATGAATTCGTTCGAGGTCGGCAGATAACGCCAGTTGACCGCGCCCTGACCGGATTCGTATTGCGTTGCAACCGTTTCTTCAAAAACTTCGCGGATCGCGCCCGCTTCATCGGCAATGCGCAGATTCGCTTTTTTATGGTCGCGCGGTGTTGAAACAAACGCGAGAGTTTTGCCGTCCGCGCTCCATTCGACATCATCCCAACTGCCGCCGCACGAAATATCGTCGCAGAGCGTCGAACGATGATCGTCGGGCGATATTTTCAGCCGAACGACCTTTGCCGTCTCAATTTCGATTATGACGCGATGAATTTTGACGATTTCCTTGTCTTGCGGCAATGGATATTTCCACGCTTGCAGAGTCGGCGCGCCGACATTGGTCGAAACAAGATACATATCGCTGACATTGCGCTGATCTTGCTGAAACGTCGCGATCTTTTTGGAATCGGGCGACCAAACAAGAATCGCGCGGTCGCTGTGTTTCCACCCGGCGTTGTCGGTCGCGTAGCCGAAATCTTTGACACCGTCGGTTGTCAGCTGTGTTTCTTTTTTGGTTTCCAGATCACGCATCCAAAGATTCCAATCTCGGATGAACGCGGCACGTTTACCGTCGGGCGAAACAACTTCGTTGAAATTCGGTCGCGGATTGTTCGTCGTCGGCGTAATGTCGAATGTTGCCAAACTGGTATCGGCGGTCCGCGAACCGTTCGCTGGATTGACAACGATAAATTCTTTTCCGGTCGGAGTCAGAGATTGATACCAAAATCTTCCATCAGGCAGAAACGTCGGGCGCACCGCGCCGCGGTCAACGAGCAGCGAAGTGTTATAACCGAGCATCTTTTCGGCGCGGGCGTAATCGTCAGCCGTCAAAACTTTGGATTGTTGGGCAAAAACGCTTGTCGCGCAAGCGATTGCCAAAAACGTAATAGTCGAAATAAATTTTTTATTCATCAGTAGCAGTATTTTAGTTCGTTAAAGTCTGAAAAAACAAATAGCTTCGCAGGTAGATCGAAATTTCGGGAGTTTAATTTTTTTTGATTTAATTGAAATATTTGAAATCTTTTGAATTTACGCAGCGATTCAGAGAAAAGTTTCTTGATGAAATTAATCAATATCAGTAGATCCAAATTTCGGATTTCGGATTATTGATCAAACCTCCTTACTGTCGTTCGCTATACTGATATTCGCCTTTTTGCTATTATCTGAAAACAATCTTCGGAAATGACGACTAAATTTATGAAAATATTCGGACAAACTTTTCAACGAAAACTCGTTTTGCATTTTGTTTTGCTTGCGCTTTGCGTTTCGGCGGCGATTGCGCAGACGAGCAATATAAAATTATCTTTAGACGCTTCGGACGCGGCGAAAAATATTCTGCGTGTCAAAGAAACGATTCCCGTGACATCGGCCGGAAACTTCGCGCTTTTCTATCCGAAATGGATTCCGGGCGAACACGCGCCGACCGGCACGATCAACGATATGGTCAATCTGTTCATCACGGCGGACGGCAAACCTTTGACGTGGGAACGCGACGATGTTGAAATGTTTGCTTTTGTGGTCAATGTACCCGAAGGCGCGAAAGAACTTGAAATTTCCTTTGACGACGTTTCGCAATCCTACACGACGATGACGGCGAATCTGGCGCGAATCAAATGGAATCGTTTAATTCTTTACCCGCGCGGCGTGAAAAGCGATGACATTCAGGTGACGGCTTCGATGAAACTGCCGAACGATTGGAAATTTGCCACCGCTCTTCCGGTTGATCAAGAAACTGCCGGTGTCGTTGATTTCAAACCCGTCAACTTAACGACATTTATTGATTCGCCCGCGATCATGGGCAAATATTTCGCCAAAATTCCGCTTTCAAATGACGGCGGCGTTTTGACCGAAATGGACATTGCCGCCGAAAATGCGAACGCGCTCAAATACAAACCCGAAACTCTGATGGGCTGGAAGAATTTGGTCATACAGGCAAATCTGATGTTCGGTGCGCGGCATTATAATTCTTACAGATTTTTGACGACTTTGAGCGATTACGGCGGCGGCGAGGGCTTGGAGCATCACGAATCGAGCGAAAACGGTGTCGGCGAAACATCTCTGAGCAACGAAAATCAATTGCTTGATTTAAATGAACTGCTCGGACACGAATTCGTTCATTCGTGGAACGGCAAATACCGCCGGCCTCTGATGCTCACGACGCCTGATTTCGAACAGCCGATGCACGGCGAACTGCTCTGGGTGTACGAAGGTTTGACGCAGTATCTCGGCAGAGTTCTCCCGGCGCGGAGCGGGCTTTGGACGGACGAAATGTTCCGTGAATCGGTTGCCGAAACCGCCGCGCAGATGGATTATCAAAGCGGCCGACGCTGGCGGCCGCTCGTTGACACGGCGCGTGCCGTGCAGTTCACATACGGAAGCCCGCGGGCGTGGATGAATGAACGCCGCCGGGTTGATTATTATTACGAAGGCGCGCTGATCTGGATGGACGCGGACGTTCTGATCCGTGAAAAAAGCGGCGGGAAACTCTCGCTCGACGATTTTGTGCGGAAATTTCACGGCGGGCAATCGGGTGCGCCAATGGTCAAAACTTATGATTTAGACGAGATCGTCAGAACTCTCAATGAAATTTTGCCTTACGATTGGCGTACTTTTTTTATCGAACGAGTTTACAAAGCGCAGAAAAACGCGCCGCTCGGCGGAATCACGAACGGCGGTTGGCGGCTTGTTTACAACGAGACACCGAACAGGCAGGGCGAAATTGACGAAGGCCGCGCAAGTTCAGCGAATTTGATGTATTCGATCGGCATCATCGTCCACGAAGACGGAACGATCTTAGACATAAATCCTGATCTGGTCGCGGCAAAAGCCGGACTCGCGCCCGGAATGATGATCAAGAAAATTAATGACGAAGAATTTTCGCTCGATAATTTGTACAAAACGATTGCGGCGACGAAAGGCGCGGCATCGGTCATCAAAATCGAAGCCGAAAACGGAACCGTCGGCAATGTTTTGACCATCAATTACCAAGGCGGCGAAAAATATCCGCACCTTGTCCGCGACCCGTCGAAAACGGATTATTTGTCGGGAATTACAAAGCCGCGTTAAATTTAAGAACTGATCAATATATACTGAGCAAGGTTTCAATATTGGTATATTTGAAATGCGGATCAAGAGTCGAAAAGCAAAAAAGATTTATCAATTATTCATTATCAATTATCCATTAACTTCAGAGGTTAAGAGCCGTTGATAACTTCTGAAATAATGGATAATTGATAATGAATAATTGGAACGACTGAAACAATATTCGCTCAACCCGTGTATTTTCTCGTATTTTAAGTTTTGATCGTTTGCCTACTTGGCGCGGAACACGTTCACGCTGTGAGAGGCGCAAAGTTCACAAAGAAAAAACAAAGTTATTGCCTTGTTGAGTATATCAATAAAACTGTCTTAAGATTGGTGAATCAGTAGAAATCGCCTGAAAATGCTGCCTGAAAAGAATTTGGGAAAACTCGTCCGTGTTTATGCCATCGCGCCCGCCTTTCTACAGCGGGCAGTGATCGTTGCCGTCTTGTCGTTCATCTTTTTTCTCGTCACGCTCGGGATGTTTTCTGTTCGGCAAAATTTCCTATATTTTTTTCTTTCGACGGCGTTTCTGATCGTTTATCTTTTGACGATGTTCGGTTGGCTGATGTCGCGAAAAAATATTCTGAAAATTTACGAAAACGGCTTGACGTATCGCAAGTTTTCGGCGCATTGGAGCGAGATCGAAGCGGTTCAATCAACCGGCAAAAACGGTAAAATAAGTTGCGAGATAAGCAAAGCGAAAGGCGAAAAAATCGTCTTGAGTGATTCGATCCACGGTGTCGAGAAGGCAATTAAATTAATCGAGCTCAAAGTTGCCAAAAAGATGTAAGGCAAACTTATGGTCTTTGAAAAATAAATCCGTCAATAAAAAATCGTGTGCACCGGGAGCGCAGGCAGCCTTGCCTGCCCCCGCGTCAAGGCTTGGCGAAGACGCGGGCAAACGTTGAGGTGAAAATCAAGTTAAATTTAGATAGCGCAGACCGCCGTTCTCGCTTCGCTTGCACGGCGGGCAGGCTGGCAGCCTGCGCTCCCGGCAGCCGCCAATTTATTGTCGTGTTTAATTTTCAAAGACCATTAGTTTGTCGTCGCACACGAAAAACGACAAACTAAAGTTTGTCGGACATTTATTAATCAAAATTATGCCGCAAACACCGCATATTGAAAAACATTTTACGTCGGGCGAAGTGGTGCGCGACATTGTCATCGGAATGTCTGACGGTTTGACCGTGCCGTTTGCTTTGGCGGCGGGACTTTCGGGCGCGATCTCTTCGACTTCGATCATTGTCACGGCCGGACTTGCCGAAATCGTCGCGGGTTCGATCGCGATGGGCCTGGGCGGGTATCTTGCCGGAAAATCGGATGTCGAACATTACGACAGCGAATATCAGCGGGAGATTTACGAGATTGACAAGATGCTTCAGCACGAAAAAGATGAGGTCTTGGAGATTCTCGAAACTTACGGTCTGACAAAGGAAGAAAGTACGCCGATTGTCGATTCTTTGGCGGCGCGCCCAAAAGATTTTGCCGATTTTATGATGCGGTTTGAATTGGGTTTGGAAAAACCGCAACCGAAACGCGCCTTGCAAAGCGGCGCAACCATCGGCGGCGCGTATGCTTTCGGCGGTTTGATTCCGCTGCTGCCGTATATTTTGTCGAACGAAGTGCAACAAGCTTTGCTTTGGTCAGTTGGTGTGACAGTGATCGCGTTGTTTGTTTTCGGTTTCATCAAAGGAAAATTCACGGGCGCGCGTCCTTTCAAAAGTGCACTTCAAACCTGTTTTATCGGAAGCGTCGCGGCAGGCGCGGCGTTTCTGATCGCCAAACTTATCAGCGAGTGAAAGGGGAAAAGGGGAAAAGGTTAAAAGGGAAAAAGTTTGTTTGCGAAAAATGACGACACCTTTTCACCTTTTCCCCTTTTCACCTTTTCACCTTTTTCCCTTTTCCCCTTTTTCCCTTTTTCACTCTTTTTCTTGTATGCTATTTATTTGATATTTTCATACAGCAATTATTTATAAAACGGAGATTATATGAGCGTAGAAGTTGTCATGCCGCAAATGGGCGAATCCATCACGGAAGGAACGGTATCGAAATG